>JAFGRZ010000047.1 GCA_016934895.1 Candidatus Aminicenantota bacterium | reverse complement strand
TCGAAAATCAAAACCCATTTGCCGGGATTTTCGACAATCGCCGGGCTCAGCAATATCTCCTTCGGACTCCCCGAACGAAGACTCCTGAACAGGACTCTGCTTGTCCTGGCGCTTCAGGCCGGTCTCGACGCCGTTATCTGCGATCCTCTCGACGGCGAGCTCATGGCTTCTCTTCGTGCCGCCCAAGCCCTGCTCGGAAGGGACCGCTCTCTTAAAGATTATTTGAAGTTCATCCGGGAAAAATCGAAAGCCGGCCTCAAAGAGCCTTAAGAACCTCCAGGGCGAGCTCATATTTCCCGAGCGGCGGGCTGATCTGGACGCCCTCGACCAGCTCTTTGACCGAATTCAGTATTTCTTGAGCTATGGCGACGCCCTCCAGACGGGCCTGTTCAGCGCCGGCATCCTGAGCACGTCCCATCCGCTCCATGATGGGATCCGGGATGTTCACTCCCGGAACCTCGTTGTGAAGGAACTCGGCGTTGCGGAGACTCCAGAGTGGCCAGATCCCAGCCAGGATGGGGATACGGTGAGGCTCAACGCGTTCGAGAAAATTCTCCAGGAGCCCGATGTCAAAAACCGGCTGCGTAACAGCGAACTCAGCGCCGGCCTCGACTTTGTAAACAAAGCGCGATATCTCGTAGGCCAGATTGACGGCGCCGGGATTGGCCCCCACTCCGATCAGGAATGCCGTCGGCTCGTCCAGTTTCTTTCCGCCGATGTCGATTCCCATGTTCAGGAAGTTCACCACGTTGGTCAGGCCGATCGAATCGACGTCGAACACAGCCGTGGCATCGGGGTAGTCGCCCAGCTTGGGCGGGTCGCCGGTGATGATCAAGAGATTGCGGATTCCCAGAGCGTGCACGCCGAGGAGATCGGATTGCATCCCCAACATGTTGCGATCCCGGCAGGTGCAGTGGAGGAGGACCTCGATTTTGGTCGACCCGACAAAGACCGCGGCCAGAGCCAGCGGGCTCATCCGTGCGCTCGCCCGCGGACCGTCCGGAATATTGACGCAATCCACTCCGTGCGACTCGAGCAACCGGGCAACGGAGACGGCGGCTGATGGGTTGTGCCCGCGCGGTGGCATGATCTCGACACTGGTCACGAATTTTCCCGCCTCGAGCTTCTGCCCGAGTACGGACTTGTCATGCAGGGGAATCTTTTTCCCCGCCATTTTCTCTTGTTCGGGCAAACTGACCGTGATGACCGTCCTTTTTGGCGGCTGGAACGCCTTGATAGCGCTTCTCATGGCTTTGATATGGGCGGGAGTCGTCCCGCAGCATCCGCCCAGGACTTTAACCCCGCTCAAGATAAACCGTTTGGCGGTTTCGGCCAGATAGTCTGGAGAGCAAAGATAAATGTTGCGTCCTTCGACTTCTTTCGGCATCCCGGCATTGGGCATCGCCGAGAGCGGCAGGCTCGTCACCCGGGCCATTCTCTCGACGCACCGGAGCATCGGCTCAGGACCCACGCTGCAGTTGACGCCGACGACATCGGTCTCCCAGTTTTCGAGCTTCTTGGTGAACACTTCAGGAGTCGTACCGTGCAGGCTGTTGCCGTCCTCCTGGATGGTCATCTCCGCGATGATCGCCGCCTTTGGAGCGACTGCTCTCACGGCCTTGATCGCTTGATGAATTTCGTTGACGTCGCTGAAAGTTTCGAGGATAAAAAAATCCACGCCGCCTTCACGGAGCCCTTCCGCCTGTTCCCGAAACGCCTCTTCCGCCTTTGTCTCGGACGTCGGTCCCCAGGGCTCGATTTTCAAGCCAAGGGGCCCGATGGATCCGGCAACAAACACATTTCCCCCGGCCTCCTCCCTGGCGATTCGTGCTCCGGCCTGATTGATCTCCCGGACTTTGCCTTCAAGCCCGTGCTTCTGGAGCTTGAAGCGGTTGGCGCCGAACGTGTTGGTCTCGACGATGTCGACGCAGCTCTGGACATAGGCGCGATGAATCTCTTTCACGACCTCCGGCTGCGTCAGGTTGAGCTCGTCAAAACAGGTGTTCAGGTAGAAGCCCTTGCTGTAGAGCATCGTTCCCATGGCGCCATCACACAGCAGGACGCGTTCCGCGACCGAGTCCAAAAACATGGTCTTGATGAGAGGGCTCCAATACGTTCAGTTCAGGTGATGCGATTATAGTGACCTGCAGGAAGCAAAGTCAAACGCCCCGTCTTCTTATCATTAAAGCGGCTCTCATTCTCGGAGAAAGAAGGTCAGGTCTGCTATCGGTATGGGTAAAGGCCCGAAGAGGTCGCGCGGAGGGATTACCTGGAGTTCTTGGCGAGGCCGGTCGGATTTCCTGCGCTTTTTTGCCTTGTTCGCGGTTTCTTGTCCTATTCCCGCTGTTCTCAGCTCAAGAGGTCGGCCTTCACGGAGTTTTTTGCGTTCTTGACAGCGGTTCGAGGCCGGCGATATAGTCGACCCGCGATGGGCATCCTCAGCCCTGAGCTCAGCCGCAGGGAAAGGGCTCGTCCAAAAAGAGGATTTCGATTCGCCGGTGGACTGCCCCACGGCAAGCCGAAGGGTATGCTGCAATGGAGAAGCCCATCGGATCTCCGGCCCTTTTCTCCCGGCAGCCGCCTCCCTCCCCCCTATCTTCGGACCGGGTAGTGCATCGGGTCGGGCAGCGGCTTGCGGGGCAGCATCTCCTCGCGCATGGCCGTGTTGTAGACGAACGCGGCCATGACGACCGAGGCCTGCATCAGGTCCTCGACGCTGACGTGGTCGAAGACGTCCATGTTCGTATGATGGACGCGCGTCCCGTAGTCGAGCGGGTCCTGGATGAACTGGAAGGCCGGCAGTCCGAGGTAGTCCAGGGCGCCGTGGTCCGAGCCGCCCGTGTCGCGCACGACGACATGAGTCGCTCCCAGATCGTGGAACGGGTCGAGCCAGGCCTCGAAGATGGGCTTGACGGCGACGTTGCTCTGGGCGTAGATGCCGCGAATCCGGCCGCTGCCGTTATCGAAGTTGAAGTAGCCGGCGAGTTTGGCGTGGCCGGGCTTGAGCGTCATCGTCTCGGTGTCGCCGAAGTGCTTCTCGACATAAGCCCTGGAGCCGACCCAGCCCTTTTCTTCAGCGCTCCAGAGGACGACCCGGATGGTCCGGCGGGGTTTGATCCCGAGGGCCCGCAGGATCCGCGCCGCCTCGAGCGACACGGCACAGCCGGCGGCGTTGTCCGCCGCCCCCGTGCCCGGACTCCAGGAGTCGATATGCCCGCCGAGCATGACGGACTCGTCAGCCTTGTCCGTGCC
>JAFGRZ010000266.1 GCA_016934895.1 Candidatus Aminicenantota bacterium | reverse complement strand
GGACAGCGCTTTTTTTTATTTTATTAAGGAGCATTGATCATGAAAAAAGTCATCATCATGGGCGCCGCCGGAAGGGACTTTCACAATTTCAATGTTTATTTTCGCGGCAACGCCGCCTTCCGGGTGGTCGCCTTCACCGCCACCCAGATCCCGGATATCGAGGGGCGGAAGTACCCTTTTGCGCTGGCCGGTAAGCTCTACCCCAAAGGCATTCCGATCTTCGCCGAAGAGGACCTCTTCGAGCTCATCCGGAGATTCAAGGTCGACGACGTTCATTTCGCCTACAGCGACGTTTCACACGAATATGTGATGAACAAGGCGTCCCAGGTCATGGCCGCCGGGGCCAACTTTGTCCTCCTCGGCCCGGACGATACCATGATCAAAAGCCGGAAACCGGTGGTGTCGGTCTGCGCCGTCCGGACCGGCTCCGGCAAGAGCCAGACGAGCCGCAAGGTCGCCCTCTTGCTCAAGGAGAAGGGCCGGAGGGTCGCCGTTATCCGCCACCCCATGCCTTACGGGGACCTCGTCAAGCAGAAAGTCCAGCGTTTCGCCGCCTATTCCGACTTGGACAAGCATGAATGCACGATCGAAGAGCGGGAGGAATATGAGCCCCATATCGACAAGGGGATTATCGTTTACGCCGGCGTCGATTACGGAGCCATCTTGAGGCAGGCCGAAAAAGAGGCCGACGTCATCCTCTGGGACGGCGGCAACAATGATTTTTCCTTTTACAAAGCCGACCTTGAGATCGTCGTCGCCGATCCCCATCGCGCCGGCCACGAGCTCCGCTTCTATCCGGGCGAAACCAATTTCCGCCGCGCCCAGGTCATTGTAATCAATAAAATGGACACCGCGAGCAAGGATCAGGTCGATATCGTCCTGGCGAACATTAAAAAAGCGAATCCCCGGGCCACTGTCATCAAGGCGAACTCGGCCATCACGGTCAAAAACGGCGGGAAAATCGCCGGGAAGCGTGTCCTGGTCATTGAGGACGGCCCCACCCTGACCCACGGCGGCATGACCTTCGGAGCGGGGGTGGTCGCCGCGCGGAAGTACGGAGCCGCCGAGATCGTCGATCCCCGTCCCTTCGCCGTCGGCAGCATCAAGAAGACGTTTGAGAAGTACAATCATCTGGACAAGGTCCTTCCCGCCATGGGCTACGGCGAAAAACAGACCCGGGAGCTGGCCGCGACCATCAACAAGATCGATTGTGATCTGGTGGTGAGCGGCACCCCGATCGACCTCAACCGGGTTCTCACCGTCAACAAGACGCTTCTTCGCGTCCGCTATGATCTCCAGGAAATCGGCGCGCCCCGGCTCAAGGACGTGCTCAAGAAGTTCTGATGAAACAGAAGATCGCCCTCATCGCCTTCGGCGGCAACGCCCTGCTCCCCGACAATCTACGCGGTTTGCAGGAGGAGCAGATGCGGAACGCCCAGCAGGCCGCCCGCCTGATGGTCCACGTCGTCCACAAAGGATATGAGCTCATCATCGTTCACGGCAACGGCCCCCAGGTCGGAAACCTGCTCATCCAGATGGAGGAAGCCGTCACCAAGATCCCGCCGTTCACCCTCGATATCTGCGACGCCATGACCGAGGGCAGCATGGGTTTCATGCTGGAGAAGGCGATCATCAACGAGCTCCGGACCCGCTCGATCGACAAGGAAGTGGCCACGATCATGACCCAGGTCGTCGTGGACAGAAATGACCCGGCCTTCGCGGAACCGAGCAAGCCGGTGGGCCCTTTTTATACCAAGTACCGGGCCCAGATCCTGGGCAAAGAGAAGAAATGGACGATGGTCGAGGACGCCGGACGGGGCTACCGGAAGGTCGTGCCCTCTCCCCGGCCCATCGACGTCGTCCCCAAATGGATCATCCGGGACCTCGTGGCGGCCGGCCGCATCGTCGTCGCCGCCGGGGGGGGCGGGATACCGATCATCATCAACGGCCGGGGCCTCTTCGAGGGCGTCGAAGCCGTCATCGACAAGGACTACGTGGCCAGTCTGATCGCCCGTGAGGTCAAGGTCGATCTTTTCATCATCCTGACCGGAGTCGACCGGGTTTTTCTGAACTACGGGACGCCCGAAGAGCGCCCGCTCGACACCCTGACCATCGCCCGGGCGAAAGAATTTATGGACCAGGGCCAGTTCCCGCGCGGCTCCATGGGCCCGAAGATCGAAGCCGCCATCGAGTACATTCAGGCGGGCGGGCAGGAAGTCCTGATCACCTCCGCCGGCCACCTCAAGGCCGCATTGCTCCGGCGCTCGGGCACGCGCATCGTATCCGCCCAGGAGGAAAACCGATGAATAAAGACTTCATCTCCATCCACGACCTCAGCCTTTACGACTTCCACGAGATCCTGGACCTCACGGTCAAAATGAAGGCCAATCCCCGGTCCTACAGAAAAGCGCTTAAGAACAACGCGCTGGCCATGATCTTCCAGAAACCCTCGCTCCGCACCCGGATGACCTTTGAGGTCGGAATGCTCGAGCTCGGCGGACATGCGATCTATATGAGCCCCTCGGACGGCCAGGTCGGCGTCAGAGAGAGTTTCTACGATGTCGGCAAGAACCTGGAGCGCTGGGTCCAGGGGATCATGATCCGGACCTTTGCCCAGCAAAACATCCTCGACCTCGCGGCCGCCGTCAAAATCCCGGTGATCAACGCCCTGTCCGACCTGCTCCATCCTTGCCAGGCGATGGCCGACTTCTTCACCCTCAAAGAAAAGGTGGGCGCCCTGTCGAAACTCAATCTGGCCTATGTCGGCGACGGCAACAACGTCTGTCACAGCCTGATGCTGGCCGGGGCGAAAGCGGGAACGGCGATGTCGGTGGCGACGCCCGCCGGCTACGAGCCGAAGCCGGAAATTGTCCGGCTGGCCGAAGCGGACGGCCGGGAGACCGGCTTTTCCCTGACCCTGACCGATGATCCCGGGAAGGCCGTGGCGAGAGCGGATGCCGTCTACACGGATGTCTGGGCTTCTATGGGCCAGGAAGCCGAAAAAACGGAAAGGGCCCGCATTTTCGCGCCGTTCCAGGTCAACCGCGACCTGATGGCCCAGGCCAAGAAGGGCGCGCTTTTTATGCATTGCCTCCCCGCCCACCGGGGGGACGAAGTGACAGACGAAGTCATCGATTCCCCCGTTTCTATTGTCTTCGACCAGGCGGAGAACCGGCTTCATGTTCAAAAAGTGATTATGCTATTATTAATGGGACACAAAGAAAAAAATGGATAAAGAGAACAGCCTCACCCAGGTCACCACGGACGACCAGACCTTTATCGAAAAAGAGCTCGAGCAGACCTTTCGTCCGCTCTCCCTTCGCGAAATCACCGAGAAACTGGCCTTCCACAAGACCGCCAGCCAGCGCGTCTCCGACGTCTACACGTACGATCCCAACTGCCGATATCAGGTCGGCGACTTCATCTACAAGGAATACGATGAACCGCTGACGGTCAGCAGCAAGACCGTCGAGCACTTCCAGGGGGCGGTTGTTCTTAAAGTCACCAACAAGATCTACTACGAGAGCTTTCAATGCGAGATGCTGGAGGTGGACTACAGCGGCGGCGGCGTTTTCCGAAAATATATCGACTACATGGCCAAGACCAAAACCCAGGTTCTCCTCCCCTCCGATAGCGAGGGAAAAGGGGTTCTCCCCGAAAAAATGCCGAAGGCCGAAGATCCCCGCCTGAGCGAGCTCCCGATGACCGACCGGGACATCAAGGCCCTGGAGAAAAGGCTGCGCTCGGCCCTCTC
>JAFGRZ010000265.1 GCA_016934895.1 Candidatus Aminicenantota bacterium | reverse complement strand
TAACGCCGTCCCCTCAACGCTCTTCTCGGCGGCTGCGGAACTCGCAAATATCGTCTTGCTTTTCTCAGGTTGTTAAGTCTAACCAGACTATCCTCTCTTTTTTTTTGCTCGCGTGCTCAGACATCCTCGCCGCCCGGGGTTCCCTTGAAGACCGCCTCGGGGAGGCTAAACCCTCAATGGTCGCTGCGGCAGACTGTGGCTGCCCTCCTTCCCAACCTCGCATCAATCACACTTTTCGGCATAGAGCTACATATGGGGAACGTCCCCTCTTCAATTAACTTAATGGTTGTTGGTGAAGGAGCGGAGCTTCCGGCTCCGGCTGGGATGCTTGAGCTTGCGTAGGGCTTTGGCTTCGATCTGGCGGATCCGTTCACGGGTGACCTTGAACTGCTGTCCGACCTCTTCCAGGGTGTGCTCGTTTCCGTCCCCCAGCCCGAAGCGCATCTTCAGGACCTTGGCCTCTCTTTCGGTCAAGGACTTGAGGGCTTCCTCGATCTGTTCACGAAGGTTGATATGGATGACCGTGTCGGGAGGCGAAGGCATCAACTTGTCCTCGATGAAATCCCCGAGGTGGCTGTCTTCCTCCTCGCCGATGGGGGTTTCGAGAGAGATCGGCTCCTGGGCGATCTTGATGATCTTGCGGACCTTGTTCACCGGCATGTCCAATTTTCTAGCGATCTCCTCGCTCGTCGGTTCCCGGCCGATCTCCTGGACCAAGCCGCGGGACACCCGGATAAGTTTGTTAATGGTTTCAATCATGTGGACGGGGATCCGGATGGTCCGGGCCTGGTCGGCGATCGCCCGGGTGATGGCCTGGCGGATCCACCAAGTGGCATAGGTCGAGAACTTGTACCCCCGCCGGTACTCGAATTTGTCGACCGCTTTCATCAGGCCCATATTCCCTTCCTGGATGAGGTCAAGGAACTGAAGGCCCCGGTTGCTGTATTTCTTGGCGATGGAGACGACCAGCCTCAGGTTGGCCGCCACAAGCTCCTTTTTAGCCTGGTCGCTGATCTTCTTTCCTGTGGTGATCGCGCGGAGGGTTTTCCTCAGGTTCTGGGCATCGAGCCCGACCTCTGTGTGGAAAGCCCGGGTCCTCTTGCTGACCACCCTGAGTTTTTCTTTCAGGGCGGCCTGACTCTTTTTTCCCCGAGCCCGTCTGAGGGAGAGGCTGAGTTCTTCCTTGGCGTCTTCGAGATCGTTGATCTTTCTCAGGTTCGACCGCAGGGAATCGATGATCCGTTCCCGTTCGCCCGGCCGGATATTGAGCTCCCGGATCAGACGGCTCATCATAACGATGATCCGGCCGCGGGCGAGATTGTATTTCCTGGTGCTGGGAATCTTGTCTAACTTCCGGCAGAGAGCCCGGACCTTTTTGATTTTAGACAGGACCTCCTCTTTCTTTTCCTCCAGCCGGTCCTCGGTGATTTCGTCGTCGCTGAGATCGAACATCTCCAGAAAGACGAGAAGGTTTGTCTTGATCTGCTCCTCCAAGGCAAGGACGTTATTGAGGACCAGACGGGTCTTGGAGAGGGCCTTGATGATCGATTTTTCCCCGCGTTCGATCTCCCGGGCGATGGCGATTTCACCCTCCCGTGTGAGCAGAGAGATGTTGCCCATCTCGCGGAGATAAAGCTTGACCGGGTCGGTGGTCCGCTCCAGCCCCGGGCTGCCGGCTTGGTCGCCCCTCTCTTTCTTGAAGGGGCGTGCGGTCTTTTTGAAGCCGAGTATTTTGATCCCATAATCATCCATCGAGCTGAGGAACTGGTCAAAATTCTCTTCCGAGCCCGTCTCCTCGTGGAATGTCTTGTCGATTTCCTCAAAAAGAAGATAGCCCTGTTTTCTTCCCTTGGTGAGGAGCTGATCGATCTCTACGCTTCGATATTTCTGGTTGGTCGACAAAGCGTTCACCTCAAGTCAAAAACATTATATCACATCGTCAGGATTTGCCTGGTCAGGTCCTGTTTCTGGGAAAGAAGCCGGGCCAACTTTTCCTTCTCCCCGTTTCTTTCGCAGCGCTCGACCTCTTTTTGGAGGGCACGCAACTGGGCCTCGATCGCCGTTCTGCGGAGGGTCTTCAGACAGTCCAGCGCTTCTTCGGGAGTGCCCGGTCTCGATTTTTCCTGCATCATCTCCGAGATCGGCCGCCAGAGGTCGGGTCCAACGGCTGTGCTCAGTTCGGACAACAGGACCCTTTTTCGCCGCCGGGCGCAGTCCAGAATAAAAACCATCGCCCCCTCGCTCCTCAGCCCGCGGAAGTCTTCTCTCCGGACTTGTCTCAGGAGGTCTGCGGCCAGCCCCTGGTTTTCGAGCAGAACTTGGAGGAGTCTTTTTTCGGCGGGATAGAGAAAACTCTCAGCGGGTCCGGCCGCCTTCTTTTCGCCGATCCTTTTTATTGAAGAACGCACGACCCGCTCATCAAGGTCCATATAGTCGCAAAGCTGCTTCAGGTATTCGCTTCCAGCCATCGTATCCGGATTAATAAGGATTATGTCGATGATCCTTTTTGCCGTCGAGATTTTTGCGTCGATTGATTTGGCCTTCTGATTTGGCGTAAGCAAGTCGATCATGAACTTGATAAGAGGAACACTTCGGCTTTGCTTGATCTCCCCATATGATTGGGCTCCGTATTTTCGTATGAAGCCGTCAGGATCGAGATCTTCGGGAAGGATAAGGACTTCCGGCTGGGTGCCAAGTTCAAAGCAAATGGGTATCCCTCGCGATGTCGCGGCTTTTCCGGCATGATCTCCATCGTAATTTATGACAATCTTTTCGGCGAAACGGTGGGCTTGGTAGACTTGATCAGGGGTCAGGGCGGTCCCCAGCGAAGCGGCGGCGTTCCGAATGCCCGCTTGATAAAGAGAGGCGAAATCGGTGTAGCCCTCCACCAGGATGAGCTCTCCGGCCTCACGGACGGCTTCCTTGGTCCAGTTCAGTCCATAGAGCACCTTTCCCTTGGAATAAACCGGGGTATCGGGGGAATTGAGGTACTTGGGCGTGGCCTCGGCGATCGCCCGGCCGCCGAAAGCGACAGTTTTTCCGGTCAGGCCGAAAATGGGGAAGATGATCCGGCCGCGGAAACGGTCGTAATAATCGGCTCTTTTTTGTCCGGGGAGAACAAGGCCGGCCTTTTCCAGTAGGGAAGGCTCGGTGCCCCTCTCGCGGAAGTGGTCCAATAGAGCGTTCCAGGAGGTCAACGCGTAGCCGACCTTGAGGGCCTCCAGAGTGTCGGAGGAGAGACCTCTTTTTTTCAGGTAGGCCAGAGCGGTTTGCCCTTCCCTTGTCCGGAACAGGTTGCGGCGGAAAAAAGCCAAGGCCAGTTCATTGATCTTGTAGACCTTTTCCTCGAGTTTCTGAAGCTCGGGCGACAGCCTGGCCTTTTGGGGCATCGGGATGTGATACCTCTCCGCCAGGTGATTCAACGCCTCCGGGAAGGTGAGGTTTTCCTTCTCCATGACCAGCGTGAAGACGTCGCCTCCCACTCCGCAACCGAAGCAGTGAAAGAGCTGTTTTTCCGAATCCACGGTGAAGGACGGATCTTTTTCCGAGTGGAACGGGCAGAGTCCGACGTGTTTCCGGCCCCGCTTTTTCAGGGATGTGTAGAGAGATGCGATCTCGACGATATCGGCGGCTTGTCTGATCTGGTCGATGATCTCCATACTCATCGCCGCTCAGGGGGAAAAAGTCTCAGTCAATATAGGAATGGATCGCTCCATTGTCAAGCCCAGAGGGCCTCGATGGCCTTGTTTTTGACATTTTCAAAGATGGTTGATCAGACTGGCCAGATAGGCCGCCCCGAAACCATTGTCAATGTTCACGACGGCCACGCCGCCCGGGCAGGAATTGAGCATGGCCAGCAAAGCAGAGATCCCCTGGAGGCTGGCCCCGTAACCGACGCTGGTGGGGACGGCGATGATGGGCACGCCGACCAGACCCGCCAGAACACTGGGAAGGGCACCCTCCATTCCCGCGACGGCGATAATCAGACGGGCTCGTCTCACTTTCTCCATCTCTCCGAAGAGGCGATGGATTCCGGCGACACCGACGTCATAAATCCTTTCCGCTTTGTTCCCCAGCATTTCGCAGGTGACAAACGCTTCTTCGGCCACCGGGATGTCCGACGTTCCGGCCGTCATGATGACGATTTTCCCCATCCCGGGGGCGGGGCGCTTCTTCTTCAGGGTGATGGTTTGGGCCAGGGTATTATAGCGGCAGCCCGGGATTTTCGACCTGATCTTCCGGTAAACCTCGGGTCCGGTCCGGGTGATGAGCAGGCTGTTGCCCCTTTTGCAGATTTCCTGGGCGATCTTGATGATCTGGCCTTCGGTCTTTCCCTGGCCGAAGATGATCTCGGGGAATCCTTTCCGGACTTCCCGGTGGTGATCGATCTTGGCGAAACCGAGATCCTGATAGGGATAATCCTTCAATTTCAAAAAGGCCTTCCGGGGAGGCATTTTTCCCCGGGAGACCTTTTCCAGGACATCTTCCAGCTCCGTTTTCACGCTGGATATATTACCATACGCTGCGCCATTGACCAAGGACAGCTAACCGGCCGCCGGCGATCTCTTGCTATCATTGGAGAAGGCAGCAGGGAGCCTCCTCCAATTCTTATGGATTTTGAGAAGCGTCATAATGAGTCCTGCTTCAAGTTCACGCCGCCACTTTCCGGCCACTTTGCGCAGGGAAGATATCGCCACTCACACCGGTCGATTGACAGGGAATGCCGGTTGCGGGTTATACTAGCGTCTGGTCAAGGGTATGCTCAACAAACAGACCCTCAAGCACGAAATTTCTTTCTCAGGGATTGGCATCCATTCCGGCGAGCAGATCCGGATGACCCTCAAGCCGTCCCGCTCCGGGAAGATCTTTTTCCGGAGGCTGGACCTGGGCGGTCTGGTGGTCGATCTGGATCCACGGAGAATCGACGCCTTGAACTGCACTTGCCTGGTCTTCGAGTCGGGCCGCATTCAGACGATGGAGCATCTCATGGCGGTTCTGTATATGTTCGGCCTTGATAGTCTGGAAATCGAGCTCTTCGGCGGCGAGATCCCCATCATGGACGGGAGCGCGGCCCCCTTGGCCCGGGCCGTCCTCGAGGCCGGCGTCGTTCCGGTTGAGCCGCAGAGACACGTGGTCCGTGTGATCAAGCCGTGCACTCTTGAAGAGGGCGGGGCCAGTTTATCTCTTTCGCCGGCCGAAAACCTCAATATATCCTATGCCATAGATTTCGACCACCCCCTCATCGGCCGGCAGGAGATCTCCTTCGATCTCACCCGGGAGGTTTTTTTGAAAGAGATCGCCCCGGCCCGGACCTTCGGTTTCTTGAAGGATATCCCCGAACTCCGGAAGCGCGGCCTGGCCCTCGGAGGGACCCTGGACAGCGCCGTGGTTCTTGATGACTGCGGGACGATCAGCGGTCCTCTCCGTTTCCGGGACGAATTCGTCCGCCACAAGGCGCTCGACCTCATCGGCGACCTGGCGCTCTTCGGGCATCCGCTTCTGGGCCGTTTTCAGGCGGATAAGGCAGGCCATCGCCTCCATCACCGCGCCGTCCTCTTCCTCATCGAGAATCCTGATTTCTGGACTTTCGAGGAGGCGAAATTTCCCCGCTTTCTCGGGGATTGAGAGCGGCTTTCTTGTCAAAAGAGACGTCCTGTACTAAAATGATTCCACGGCCAATCATTTTAATCAGGAGACTACGGTGAAGGAAGAACGAACAAAGAAAGATGTCTATGTGAAGGCCTTGTCCGCTTATGGCGATGCCATGAAAGAATTTCACAAGGGGAACCTTGAAAAAGCCGAGGAGCTGCTCAAGGCATTCCTGGAAAAGCACGATACCGAGAAGGAGCTCGTCGACCGGGCCAAAATTTATCTTCAAATGGCAAGGGAAAAGGGCAAAAAAGAAACGATCTCCCTGAAGACGTTCGACGATTACGTGCATTACAGTATTTATAAGATCAACGCCGGAGATTATGAAGAAGCCCTGCTGCTCTTGGAGAAGGCGCTGGAGATGCAGAAGGAAGAAGGCCGGATCTTTTATCTCATGGCCGATGCGTATGTCCAGTTGGGAAAAACGGAAGACGCCATGGAATGCTTGAAGAAAGCCTTCCAGAAGGACAGATTCTACCGTATCCTCGCCCAAAATGAGACGGATTTCGCGCCCCTTTGGGATGACAAGAAATTCAAGTTGATCACCCGTCTGACATGAAGAGGAGTCCACTGGCCCTTGTCTGGGCGGACAGAATCGAGGGGGGGAGGAAGAGCGCTCTTCTTTCACTTCATCATCGCCTCCTCGGGAAATCCATTTTGGAGCTGGCCGTTGAGGCGGCCCGGAACCTCCATCCCGCTGATATCCTGGCCGCAATCGATGGCGGGGGAGGGGATGAGGAGAACTCTCCGAGCCTGCCTGGAGTTTGTTTCCTGACGACTCAGAAAACGCCGGGTCCGCTAGGGGCTATCCTCTCGGCCGAGGACGCGCTCTCCGGAAATCGGACAGCGGATCTCATCGTTCTCGACGCCCGTCTGTCTCTGCTCGGCGCTCGGAGCCTGAGGTCTCTGCTGGCGGCTCATCGACGCAGCGGAAACGCTCTGACCTTGGCCGAATCTTTGGGGCCTCTTCCCGTCCAGGCGTTCCGGGTCGCCGATCTATTGGAAGCCCTGGACACGCTCAAGCCGGTTCCAAGAGACGGCCGCGGAATGGACCGGCTTATCGAACGGATGGCCGAGAGAGGCCGGAAAATCGGGACCTATCGACTGCGTCATCCCGAGGAATCATTGTCCGTGCGGACTCCCGCCGGCGTGTCCACGGCGATCATGTTCCTGCGCGAGCGCAAGATCAGTCAGCTTGAATCCCGCGGAGTGATCGTCCTCGACCCGTCGACGACCTGGGTGGACCTGGACGCCCGCATCGGGAAGGGAACGGTCCTCTATCCTTCGGTTGTCATCGAGGGTCGGACGAGGATCGGCACCGAATGCCGGATTTATCCGTTCGTCCACCTCATCGATGCCTGGGTCGGCGGGCGGGTGAAGATCCTCAGCTCCACGGTAATCGAGAAAAGCCGCATCGAGAGTGACGCCCAGGTCGGCCCGTTTGCGCGTTTGCGTCCGGATACTCTCGTTCGGTCGCGGGCCAAGGTGGGCAATTTCGTTGAGATGAAAAATACGGTTTTTGGAAAACACTCCAAAGCCGGGCACCTTTCTTATCTCGGAGACGCGGTCGTCGGGGAAGGTGTCAACATCGGGGCGGGCACCATCACCTGCAATTACGACGGGTTCCGGAAGTCCACGACCAGGATCGACGGGGGCGCCTTTATCGGCTCGGGCACGGAGTTGGTGGCGCCGGTGCGGATCGGCCGCGACGCCTATATCGGCGCCGGCTCGGTGATCACCAAAAATGTCCCGCCGGAAGCGCTGGCCGTGGCCCGCGGCCGCCAGGTCGAGAGGCCCGGCTGGGTCAGAAGGAGGCGGAAGAAATAATGTGCGGGATCATCGGCTACATCGGGCCAAAGCAGGCGCTGCCCGTTCTTCTGGAGGGCCTGAAGAAACTTGAGTACAGGGGCTACGACTCAGCCGGAGTGGCGGTCCTCAATGACCGGTCGATCCAGGTCCGACGGGTTAAAGGTAAGATCCGTGACCTTGAAGAAAACCTGAGGGGATCGTCGCTTCCGGGGAACTGCGGGCTCGGACATACCCGCTGGGCCACCCACGGCCGGCCGAGCGAGGAGAACGCCCATCCGCACCGGGATTGTTCGGGGACCCTGGTCGTTGTTCACAACGGCATCATCGAGAACTATCTTCCGCTCAAAGACAAGCTCATCGCCGAAGGTCATGTCTTCCAGACCGAGACGTATACCGAGGTCATCGCCCACCTCGTGGAAAAATTCTTTGAAGGATCCCTGGAGAGCGCTGTGCAAAGGGCTCTCCGAGAGCTTGAAGGGGCTTATGCGATAGCGGTTATTTCGGGGCGCGATCCGGGTAAGATCGTCGCCGCCAAAACGGGCCCTCCGGCCGTAGTCGGACTGGGCGACGGAGAATCCTTCATTTCCTCCGATATCAATCCCGTTCTCAGCCATACCTCTCGTGTCGTCTTTCTTGAAGACCGGGAGATGGCCGTTTTAGAGCCCGCGGAAGCGCGTTTCCTGGACTTCGAGGGGAAACCCCTGAGAAAAACGATCGAACGGCTTGCCTGGAATCCTTTGATGATCGAGAAGAAAGGCTTCAAACATTTCATGCTCAAGGAGATCTACGAGCAGCCGCAGGTCATTCGTGACACCCTGCAGGGCCGGGTCTCACATGGATCGGGGAAGATCTACCTGGATGAGACGGGGCTTTCCCTCCAGCTGATGGAAAATCTCGAGAAGGTCCTGATCATCGCCTGCGGAACCTCTTATCACGCGGGCATGGCGGGCAAATATTTTATCGAATCGCTGGCCCACATCCCGGTGACCGTTGAGTACGCCTCGGAATACCGCTACCATGACCATCTTCTTGATTCCAAGACTCTGGTCGTCGTCATCTCCCAATCCGGAGAAACAGCCGACACTCTGGCGGCCCTGAAAGCGATCAAGAAAGCGGGACGGGCCACCCTGGCCATATCCAACGTCATGAATTCATCCATCCCTCGGGAAGCCGGGGCTGTTCTCTATACTCACGCCGGCCCCGAGATCGGGGTCGCTGCGACAAAAACT
Source organism: Candidatus Aminicenantota bacterium (assembly GCA_016934895.1). GTDB lineage: Bacteria > Acidobacteriota > Aminicenantia > Aminicenantales > UBA8522 > UBA8522. The sequence goes on along the minus strand of JAFGRZ010000265.1, from coordinate 329 downwards.
TTCAGCGCCCAGCTGGCCGCCTTGGCTCTTTTCGCTCTCGGGTTGGCCCAGGCCAAGGGAAGGAGCGATGAGGGGATCTGTCTCCCGATCATTCAGGATTTGTTGGGTCTGCCCCACAAGCTGGAGAAGGTTCTGGCCGGGGAGAAGCGTTTGGAAGACCTCGCCCAGAGGTTTATCGGTTTTTCACATTTCCTCTATCTCGGCCGTTGGGTCAGTTTTCCGGTGGCCCTTGAGGGCGCCCTCAAGCTCAAGGAGATTTCTTACCTTCACGCTGAAGGATATGCCGGCGGTGAAATGAAGCACGGGCCGATCGCCCTGATCGACGAGAG
>JAFGRZ010000264.1 GCA_016934895.1 Candidatus Aminicenantota bacterium | reverse complement strand
TCGTCCTGACCAACGGCAAGATTGTGACCATGGACGAAGGTCTGCCGATCGCGGAGGCCCTGGCCGCCGCCGGTGATCGGATAGTCGCCGTCGGCAGCGCTAAGGATATAAAGCCCTTTATCGGGGAATCGACCCGGGTTGTCGACCTCGAAGGGAAATTGGCCATTCCCGGATTCATCGACAGCCATGCCCATTTCACCAGCGTGGGGGCGGCCAAAATGGTGCTTGACCTGACAAAGACAAGGAACTGGGCCGAGATCGTGGCCATGGTCGGGGAGGCCGTTCGGAAGGCGGCGCCCGGAGAATGGATCAGAGGCCGGGGTTGGCATCAGGAAAAGTGGGATCAAGCGCCGGATCCCAACGTCGACGGGTTGCCCTATCATCATGCCCTGAGCCAGGCTTCGCCCGACAATCCCGTCGTCTTGACCCACGCCAGCGGGCACTCCTCTTTAGCGAACGGAAAGGCGATGGAGCTTGCCGGTATCACCGCAAAGACCACCGACCCTCCGGGCGGAGAGATCGTCCGTGACCCGGCCGGCCGCCCGATCGGCGCCTTCCGGGAGACGGCCCAGCGTTTGGTGGAAAGAGCGCTGGCCCATGATGAAGCGAAAAGAACGGACGCCGAAAGGACAGCGGACGAGCGGAAGGCTGTTGAATTGGCGGTTAAGGAATGCCTGTCCAAGGGAATCACCAGCCTCCATGACGCCGGAGCCTCATTCGCCACGATCGATCTCTATAAAGAGTTGGCCGAGGGCGGCTCGCTCGGCATCCGGATCTACGCCATGATCGGGGAAAGCAACGACCGGCTTCGGGAGGGTTTGTCTCAATACCGGATCGAAGGGGCCGGCCAGAACCATCTCACCGTCAGGTCCATCAAACGGTTCATGGACGGAGCGCTCGGGGCTCACGGCGCCTGGCTGCTCGAGCCGTACTCCGACCTTCCGGCATCGACCGGCCTCAACACGACTCCGCCCGGGGAGATCAGGGAGACCGCCCGCCTGGCCATCGAGAACGGCTTTCAGCTCTGCACTCACGCCATCGGCGACCGGGCCAACCGGGAAATCCTCAATATCTATGAAGAGGCGTTTTCGGCCCATCCGGAGACAAAGGATCTGCGCTGGCGCGTGGAACACGCTCAGCATCTCTCTCCAGCCGATGTTCCGCGCTTCGGCCGATTGGGGATCATCCCTTCGATGCAAGGAATCCATTGCACCTCCGATGGGCCCTGGATCATCAAAAAGCTCGGGGAAACACGGGCGCGGGAAGGCGCCTACGTCTGGAGGGATCTGATCGCGGCCGGCGCCGTTATCTGCAACGGGACGGACGCCCCGGTCGAGGATGTCGATCCCATCCCCTCGTTCTATGCCACGGTCAGCCGGAAAATGAAAGACGGAACGGCTTTCTTTCCGGAACAATGTTTGAGCCGAAAAGAAGCCCTGCGCACTTATACGCTCAACGGCGCCTATGCCGCTTTTCAGGAAGAGTGGCTGGGTTCGCTCCGGCCCGGCAAGCTGGCCGACATCACGGTGCTCACTCAGGATATTATGACCATCCCTGAAGAAGAGATTCTGAAGACGGACGTGGCTTTGACCATCGTCGGCGGCCGCGTTCTCTTCCAAAGATCTCAGTGAGGGACAAGGAGATTAGAGGATGGGCGGATTTTTCGGCATCGCCTCCAAGGAGGAGGCGGGCTGCGACCTTTTTTACGGGACCGATTATCATTCTCATCTCGGAACGAAGAGAGGAGGGATCGCCGTCCACCGGCCGGCGGGATTCCTTCGTGTCATTCACAACATCGAGAACGACCAGTTCCGGTCGAAATTCGACGCCGACATGTCGACCCTGAATGGCAAGACAGGCATCGGGGTCATCAGTGACACCGACGACCAGCCGCTCCTCATCCGCTCCCATCTCGGAGACTATGCCCTCGTCACAGTCGGCGCCGTCAAGAACACGGATGAGCTGGTCAAACGCTCCTTCGAAAAACAGCGGCTCCATTTCTCCGAGATGAGCGGGGGAGGAGTCAGCCCGACCGAGCTCGTCGCCGCGCTGATCAATCAAGGCGAGTCGTTCGAAGCGGGCATCGTCAATGCTCAAGAGGCCGTCCAAGGGTCCTGCTCGCTCCTCCTGCTCACCAATAGGGGAGGGATCTATGCGGCCCGGGACAAGTGGGGAAGGACGCCGGTCGTGCTGGGGCGAAGGGACGGAGCCACGGCCGTCGCCATGGAATCCTGTTCTTTTCCCAACCTTGGATTCACCACCGAAAAATACTTGGGTCCCGGCGAGATCGTTTTTATCACCGCGGAAGGCTACGAACAAAAATCCCAACCGCGGGATCGACTCCAAATTTGCGCCTTTCTCTGGGTTTATTACGGATATCCGGCTTCAAGCTATGAGGGAATCAACGTGGAATGGGTGCGGAACCGTTGCGGCGCCTTCCTGGCCCGGAGAAACCCGCTTCAGCTTGATTTTGTGGCGGGGATTCCGGACAGCGGGATCGGGCACGGCCTTGGTTACGCGGCCGAAGCCGGCCTCCCTTTCAAACGGCCGTTTGTTAAATACACACCCACGTGGGCGAGGAGCTTCATGCCCCAGAACCAGGATCAGAGGGATCTCGTCGCCAGGATGAAACTCATTCCCATCCAGGAGCTCATTGAGGGCAAGAAATTCCTCTTCTGCGAGGATTCAATCGTCCGCGGCACACAGCTCAAGGACACCATCCAGAGGCTTTATGACTTTGGAGCTCTGGAGGTCCACATGCGGCCCGCCTGCCCGCCTCTCGTTTATAGCTGCAAGTTCCTGAATTTTTCGATCTCGCGATCGGAATTCGACCTGGCCGCCCGGCGGGCCATCCGTGAACTGGAGGGGGATCATCCGGGCGACCTGAAGCCCTACGCGACCTTCGGCACGGAGCCGTATGAAACCATGGAAGAAAAGATCAGGCGAAGGCTCAACCTCACAACACTCAAGTATCAACGTCTGGATGACCTCGTCGCGGCCATCGGCCTGCCCAAAGACAGCGTCTGTACATACTGCTGGGACGGCTCCGAGCCCGGAGAATAGGACGCCCTCCTTAAGGAATCCATGTCCACGCTCAGGGAATCCTTCCCGGGGATTTGATAAAAAGAGGCATCCTCAGACGAAGGCCCGCAGTTTTTCGTTGAATTCGGAGGATTGGAGCTTGCGCAGGGCCTTGCTTTCGATCTGCCGAACCCTCTCCCTCGTTACCCGGAGGCGTTCACCGACTTCCTCCAGGGT
>JAFGRZ010000263.1 GCA_016934895.1 Candidatus Aminicenantota bacterium | reverse complement strand
TCGACGATCGGGTATTTCCCGGCAAGCTCTTTTTTCACCTCGTCGACGATCTGGAATTTCACCTCGTCCGAGGCATAAACACGGATCTCCGGAGTAGAGAAGGCCTTGGGAAGGTCGGCCAGCATCTCCGAGAGCTTCTTGTCCGAACGGGCCAGGATCTCGGCCAGCCGGACCGAGGCGTAAATGGCGTCGTCAAATCCGAAGAAGCGGTCGGCGAAGAAGATGTGACCGCTCATCTCTCCGGCCAGGAGGGCTTCTTCGTCTTTGATCTTTTTCTTGATCAATGAATGGCCGGTCTTCCACATGATCGGGCGACCGCCGAGCCGGGCGATCTCCTCGTAAAGCAGTTTGGAAGCCTTGACTTCCGAAATGACCGCGGCCCCCGGGTTCGCCGGAAGGATGTCCCGCGAGAAGACGACCATCAGCATATCGCCCCAGAGAAGACGGCCGCTGTCGTCGACCACCCCGATCCGGTCGCCGTCGCCGTCGAAGCCGACGCCGAAATCGGCTTCTTTTTCCTTGACCGTCTTGATCAGGTCCTCCATGGCCTCGGGGACGGTCGGGTCGGGATGATGGTTGGGGAAAAGCCCGTCCGGTTCACAGTAGAGCTCGGTCACCTCGCAGCCCAGTTTCTTGAAGATGGGGACGGCCACGAACCCGGCGACCCCGTTGCCGGCGTCGAGGACGACCTTCAGTTTCCGTTGCACCTGGATATTGTTCAACACGTAACTTTCGTATTCGGGAATGATGTCATAGGAGGAGCGCTCCCCTTCTTTGTCCGCGATCACCGCATCGTCCTTGAGGATGCGGTAGACTTCCTGGATGGTCTCCCCGTAGAGCGTCTCCTCCCCGGCCATCAGCTTGAATCCGTTGTATTCGGGCGGGTTGTGCGATCCGGTGATCATGACCGCCGCCTCGTTTTTCTTGTAGAAGACGGCGAAATAGAGAAGCGGCGTCGGGACCAGCCCGATGTCGACAACACTGCACCCTGTCGACAGCAGGCCCCGCGTGATGGCCTCGGCGTAAGCCGGCGAGCTCGTCCGGGCGTCGCGGCCCAGGGCGACCCGTTTCTTGCCGTGCCGGCGGAAGTACGTTCCGGCTCCCCGGCCCAGGAATTCCACGAACTCCGGGGTCAGGTCTTTATCGACGATCCCCCGGATATCATATTCCCTGAAGATCTTCGGATTGATGTTCACGTTCGCACCCCCTTCGGAATCAGTGCCCGTTGTCCCCGGATTCTTTCCGTCGGGCCCTCCAGGTCGAAAGCTCTTTGATTTTCTCTTTGACTTCCGGCCACTTTTCCTGGGCACCCAGGACGAGCTCGATGAGCTCCCGGACGGCCCCCTTCCCACCGTTCAGCCGGCAGATGAAGTGACAGTGTTTTTTGACCTCCGGGTGCGCGTCCGCCACGGCGGCGGCCAGACCGACCGCTTTGATGACCTCGAGATCGCCCAGGTCATCACCGATATAGGCGACTTCTTCGGCTTGCAGTCCATGCTTCTGCATAATGCTTTCGAGCACACCCCTCTTGTCCAGGATCCCCTGATGGAGCTCGTCGATGCCGAGCCTTTCGGCCCGTTTCTCGAGGGCTCGCGAGGTTTTGCCGGTGATGATGGCCGTCTTGATCCCGACCAGGTGGGCGAGCAGGATGCCCAGGCCGTCCCGGACGTGATACGACTTGACCTCTTCCCCGTCGGGGAGGACGGCGAGTGACCCGTCAGTCAATGTGCCGTCGACGTCCATGACGATCATTTTGATCCGCCGCGCCCGGGCTTGATCCCTCGTCATCAGAACATCTCCGTCCGCCAGAGATCGTGAAGGTGGATGATGCCCTCCACTTTGCCGGCCTTGTCGGCGACGACGAGCGAAGTAATCTTCCGCTCCTCCATCAGGTTCAGCGCCTCGGTCGCCAGGCCTTCGCCGTCGATCGTGACCGGATGGGCGGTCATGCATTCTCCGGCGCTCTTTTTAAAGAGGCGCTCCTTGTGCTTCCTCAGCATCCGCCGGAGATCGCCGTCGGTGATGACGCCGAGGAGCCGGTCATTCGAATCGACGATACAGGTTACGCCCAATTTCTTCCGGGTTATTTCCTCGATCACCTGGATCATCGGTGTCGCCTCCGTGACGCGCGGGATCTCCGCGCCCACATGCATCAGTGTTTCCACCCGGAGGAGCTTCCGGCCGAGCTGCCCCTTAGGGTGAAATCGGACGAAGTCCTTCTCGTCGAAGCCCTTCTCTTTCATCAGGGCGATGGCCAGCGCGTCACCCATGGCCAGGGCGGCCGTCGAGCTGGACGTGGGCACCATGTCCTTGGGCCCGGCTTCCCGCTCGACCCTGGCGTCGAGGACGATGTCGCTGTACTTGGCGATCCGCGATTTGCGGTCGCCGGTGATGATGATCAACTTGACTCCGATTCTCTTGATGAACTCGAGCAGGTCGACGATCTCCCTGGTCTCGCCGCTGTAAGAAATGGCCAGGATGACATCGTCTTTCAGGATCATGCCCAGGTCGCCGTGACCGGCCTCGGCCGGATGGATAAACAGGGCCGGTGTCCCGCAGCTCGCCAGGGTGGCGGCGATCTTCCGGCCGACGAGTCCCGACTTTCCCATGCCGGTGACGATGACCCGGGATTTGGATCTCGCAAGGAGACCAACGGCCCTGGCAAAATTGTCGTCCAATCGGGGCACGAGCGCGGCCAGCGTCCGGCTTTCGATCTCCAGCACTTCTCGGCCCGTCTTGATGATCGCGTTTTTTTTCATGAGCTCAAGACCTCGCCTTTCGCTCTTCCTCCCGGAGGGCCCTCTTGATCCGGAGCGCCGAGCGCAGGACATCTTCTAATTTATTTAATATCAATGAATTCGGGCCGTCCGACAGGGCTTTCGCGGGGCTCTGATGGACCTCCAGGAAAAGCCCGTCGGCCCCGGCCGCGACACCGGTCCGGACCATCAAAGGGATGAACTCCGCCTCTCCTCCGGAGGCCATCCCCCGCCCCCCGGGACGTTGGACGGCGTGCGAGGCATCGATGACGACGGGAAATCCCCATTGCTTCATCAGGGGGATCGAACGGACGTCGAAGACCAGGTTATTGTAACCGAAGAAAGTTCCGCGTTCGGTCAGCAGGATGCGGTCGTTTCCCTGCTGAAGGACTTTTTCGACGGCGTTTTCCATTTCCTGCGGCGAGAGGAACTGACCTTTCTTCAGGTTGAGCGGCTTCATCGTTCTGGCCGCCTCGACGACGAGGTCGGTCTGGCGGCAGAGGAAGGCCGGGATCTGGATGATATCGAGGACTTCGGCCGCACGGGCCACCTGGGAGGTTTCATGGACGTCGGAAAGAACAGGGACGGAGAGCTCCTCTTTGATCCGCTTGAGGATAGCCAGTCCCTTGTCCAGCCCCGGGCCGCGATAGGATCCGATCGAGCTGCGGTTGGCCTTGTCGAAAGACGCCTTGAAGATGAACGGCATCTTGAGGTCGGCGCAGACCGTCCTGATCCGGCGGGCAATAGAGAGGGTGATAGCCTCGCTTTCAATGACGCAGGGGCCGGCGATGAGGAAGAGAGGTGTTTCTCCCCCGGCCGTGACTCCCCTAGCGATCTTTACGGGCCTTGGCTTTTTGAAGGCGATGGGCATAGCTAGCTCCGATAAATGCTTTGAAAAGCGGATGCGGCCTCAACGGTTTGGACTTGAATTCGGGATGAAACTGGCAACCCAGAAACCAGGGATGATCCTTGAGCTCGATGATCTCGACCAGGTTGAGCTTGGGGTTGTGCCCGGCAAATAAGAGCCCCGCTTTCTCCAGCTTCTCCTTGTAGGCCGGGTTGAATTCATAGCGGTGGCGGTGCCGCTCCAGGATCAGAGTTTTCCGGTAAGCCCGATAGGCGACGCTGTTTTTCTCCACTTGGCAGACGTATTCGCCCAGCCGCATCGTCCCACCGATGTCGTGCTCCGGGCTGAGCTCGCGCCAGAGGAAAAAAACCCGGTGCGCCGTATGAGGATCGAACTCGGCGCTGTTGGCCCGGGCGAGCCCGGCCACGTTGCGGGCGAACTCGATGGTCGCGCACTGCATCCCCAGACAAATCCCGAAATAGGGGACTTTATTCTGCCGGGCATAAGTGACGGCCCGGATCTTTCCCTCGATGCCGCGGATGCCGAAGCCGCCGGGGACGAGGATCCCGTCTTTATCGCCCAGGATCTGGTCGAGCTTCCCCTTCTCCAGGTTTTCCGACTCGATCCAGAAAATATTGACCTTGAGCCCGTGGGCGACGCCCCCGTGCTTCAACGCTTCTTTCAGGCTCAAATAGGAGTCCTGGAGTTCGGCATACTTCCCGACCAGGGCGATCGTGACTTCATCCGCGGGCTTGTTCATCCGGTTGATGAGCGACTGCCAGGGTTTCAGATTTCGCTTCTTCGGCGGAAGCTCGAGCTTCTTGAGGATGAACCTGTCCAGGTTCTCCCGGGCGAAAAGCAGCGGGATTTCGTAGATGTTGCCCACATCCCTGGCCGTAATCACGGCTTCGAGGGGGACGTTGGTGAACAGCGCGATCTTTCTCTTGATGTCATTGGTCAGGGCGCGGTCGGTCCGGCAGAGAAGGATATCGGGTTGGATGCCGATGGCCCGGAGTTCCTTGACGCTGTGCTGGGTCGGTTTCGTTTTGAGTTCGCCCGAGGTCCCGATATAAGGAACGAGAGTGAGGTGGACGAACAGCACGTTCTCCGGTCCCAGCTCCAGCCTCATCTGGCGCGTCGCTTCCAGGAAGGGCAGGCTTTCGATATCACCGACGGTCCCGCCGATCTCGACGATGACGATGTCATTGCCCTCGGCCACGGCGCAAAAAGCGGCCTTGATCTCGTCGGTGACGTGAGGAATGACCTGGACGGTCTTTCCCAGGAATTCCCCTTTTCTTTCCTTGCGGATGATCGCCTCGTAGATCTTGCCCGCCGTCCAGTTGTGGGCCTTGGACGTTCTTGTGGAAGTGAATCTCTCATAATGTCCGAGATCCAGGTCCGTCTCCGCCCCGTCATCGGTGACGTAGACTTCGCCGTGCTGGAACGGGCTCATCGTTCCGGGGTCGACGTTCAAGTAGGGATCGAACTTTTGCAGAGTAATTCGGTAGCCGTGGCTTTCGAGCAGCCGTCCGATCGAGGCGGCGGCGATCCCTTTCCCGAGCGCGGAGAGGACTCCGCCGGTGACAAAGATGTACTTGGCTTTAGGCATGGTTTCTTTTTCTCAAAACTTCTTCGACCCTGATTATATCCCGCGGCGTATCCACGCTCAAGGCGGGATGCGGAACTTCGATCATCCGGATCCGGAATCCGTTCTCCAGGATCCGGAGCTGTTCCAATTTTTCCGTTCGCTCGAGCCGCGATGGCCGCAGTCCGGGAAAGCGAAGCAGGAAATCCCGCTGGAATCCATAAATACCGATATGAAGATAAAAAAAGTCGGCCGCCCGGTAGGGGAGAGGCGAACGGGAAAAATAGAGCGCGTATCCGTTTATATCGACGGCGACCTTGACCATGTTCGGATCATCGATGGAAGCGGTGTCGTTGACCCGGGTCATGAGCGAAGCCGTCGGAATGTTCCCGTCCTCGAGCGTTTCGATAAGGCTGTCGACATGCCGGCCGGAAATCAGCGGTTCATCCCCCTGGATGTTTATAATTATTTTATTATCAACATCTTGCGCTATTTCCGCTGCTCGTTCCGTGCCCGATCCGTGATCCTTGGAAGTCATGACCGCCGCAGCCCCGAAACCCTGCGCTTCTTCCTGGATCCTCCGGTCGTCGGTGGCGATGATCACCTTGTCGACAAGACGGGCTTGCTTCACTCCTTCATAAACCCATTGGATCATCGGCTTGCCGAGGATCGGGGCTAGAGCTTTCCCCGGAAACCGTCGGGAATCATACCGGACGGGAATGATGGCCGCAGCCCGATTCAAGATGATGGTCCCTCTTTGGCCTTTTCCTGCTGGGGAGAGGAGGCGGCAGGGATCGGCTCGCCGGCCTGGCAGTTGGCCTCAAGATATGATCCCTCTTCTACGACCAGCTTTGGGGTGATGATCGAGCCGAAAACCCGGCCTCGGCTGTGGACTTCAACCTTGTCCTCGGCCCGGATCGTGCCTTTGATCTCACCGTTGATCACGATGTACCCTACCTGCACATCCGCTTCAACCTTTCCTTGTTCCCCGATGACCAACATCGAGTCTGAGATGATCGTCCCCTGAAAATGCCCGTCGATGCGGAAGGATCCTTTGAAGGACAGTTCGCCTTTGAAGCGGGTATCCTTGTCAAAGAAACCCGTGATCTTCTGCTCGTCGTAGTCCTTCTTTCTCTCTTTATCTTTCATCATGTTCCTCCTTTGATTTTTCGATAGAGACGGTTGAGGTCATCCAAAGAAAAATACTGGATTTTGATCGTTCCCTTTTTTCGGGTGCCGGCGATCGATACCTTGGTCCCGAGAGCCCGGACAAGGTCTTCCTCCAAGGCTTGGAGGTCGGGGTCGAAATCCGATCTCTTGGGAGAGGCCGCTCTTTTCCTGCGGCCCGAAATTAGCTTTTCGACATCTCTGACCGTAAGATCCCGGGTGACGATTTCCTTGGCCAGGGCGATCTGGGAATCTGCATTATCGAGCGCAAGGAGAGCCCTGGCATGTCCCATGGTGATTTTGTTTTCCGCTAGATACTCCTGGATGGCTCGAGGCAGGTTGAGAAGCCGAAGAGAGTTGGTTACCGACGTCCGGTCTTTTCCCACCCTGACGGCGATCTCTTCCTGGGTATAACCCAAATCCTCGGCCATTCGTTGATAGACGTGGGCTATCTCCAACGGATTAAGATTCTCCCGGTGCAAGTTCTCGACAAGGGAGATCTCGAGTTGCCGTTCGACCGGGATCTGTCGGATAAGGACAGGGATTTTCTTCAATCCGGCCTTGTGCGCCGCTCTCCAGCGTCTTTCCCCGACAATGATTTTATAGGCGTCGGCCTCAGGAACAACAAGGATAGGTTGGATAACGCCTGTTTCCATTATCGAACGGGCCAGTTCTTCGATCGATTGGGAATCGAATTTCATTCTCGGCTGGAGCGGATTGGGTACGACTTCATCGATTTCGACCTCGGCATAACGTTCGCTCTTGATAATTCCGTAATCGTCGGGCATGAACACGCCCAGACCTTTTCCTAATGCTTTCTTTGTCATTTTCTGAGCAACTCCTGTGCGAGATTCAGATAGGCTTCGGCTCCTTTGGACTTAATATCATAAAGAACAACGGGTTTGCCAAAACTCGGCGCCTCCGCCACCCGTACGCTCCTGGGGATAACGACCTCAAAGACGATCGTCTTGAGCGACCGCCTGATTTCTTCGGCGACCTGCTTGGAGAGGTTGGTCCGTTCATCAAACATCGTTAAGACGATCCCCTCCATGGAAAGAGAGGGATTGAAGTAGGTCCGGACTTCGTCAAAGGTCGACAGGAGATCGGGAATCCCTTCCATGCAAAGGAATTCGCATTGGATCGGGATGAGGACTGAGTCGGCCGCCGTCAGGGCGTTGAGGGTCAAGAATCCCAGTGAGGGGGGACAGTCGATGAATATGTAATGGAAATTCTTCCGGAGTTTTCCGGCCACATCCTGAAGCCTTTTTTCACGGTTTTCTTTAGAAAACAATTCAACTTCGGCCCCCGCCAACTCCGGAGAACAGGGAAAGAGATAATAATTGTCCAGCTCTGTCCCCAGAATGAGGCCCATGGGATCCTGCCCGTTCATCAAGGCCTGATAGACTCCCTTGCGGGCCTCTTTTGGTTTCCCCAGGCTGGCCGTGGCCATTCCCTGAGGGTCCAAGTCGATGACCAGCACCCGGTTATTTTTCATGGCCAGGGCCGCCGAGAGGTTGATGGCGGTCGTCGTCTTCCCAACGCCTCCCTTTTGATTGGCGACTGCGATGATTTTACCCATCGATCTTCAATGTTTCACGTGGAACGTCGGTTTTTTTCGGACTTTAAGGTAGAGGCCGAGGTTGATGATTGCAGCCGGGGTTATGCCCTGGATTCTTTTGGCGTTCCCAATGGTTTTTGGCCGGATTTTTCCCAGCTTTTCCACGATTTCTCTTGTCAGGCCGGGAACTTTTTGAAAGTCGATCCCTTCGGGTATTTTTGTGCCGTCCAGACGTTGGATTCTGTCGATCTCTTTCTCCTGTCGACGCAAATATCCTTCGTACTTTATCTCCGCTTCCGTGTGTCTCATTTCTTCATCTGTAAGAGGCTCCGGGAATTTCTTATATTCTAGCACACTTTGCAATGAGACATCGGGATTTTTCAGCCACTCCTTCAGGGAGATCTTGGGCAAGTTTCCTAGACAACGCTTTTCTTTTTGTAAAAAAGCGAACAGCCTTCGGATCTTCTCCTGCTTCGCAAGAAAAGCCAACAAATCCCCTTCTCCTATCAGCCCATATTTTCTGCCGTATTGAATGAGCCGAGAATCGGCGTTGTCTGCGCGAAGACTCAGCCTGTATTCCGCCCGGGAAGTGAAGAGCCTGTACGGCTCTTCCACACCCCTTGTCACCAGGTCATCTACGAGGACACCGATATAGGCTTCGTCCCGGCGAAGCACAAAAGGATCTTGCTTTCTTATCTTCAGACAAGCATTAATCCCGGCCATGATGCCTTGTGCCGCCGCCTCTTCATATCCGGAGGTCCCGTTGATCTGCCCGGCGAGGAAGAGGTTATCAATCGTATCCACTTCCAGAGAAGGCTTCAGTTCCGTCGGTGAAACAGCATCATATTCAATCCCGTAAGCCGGCCTCAATATCTTGGCCTGATCCAGGCCGGGTATGGTCTTTAGGAAATCAACCTGGACGTCATAAGGAAGGCTGGAGGATAATCCATTGACATAAATTTCCGCGGTCTCGACTCCTTCCGGCTCGAGAAAAAACTGGTGGCGGGTGTGCTGTGGGAATTTGATGACCTTGTCCTCAATGGATGGACAATAACGAGGCCCGATGCCGGTGATAAGCCCGCTGAATAGGGGTGATTTATCCATGTTTTTCCGAATGACATCGTGAGTTTGGGCATTCGTATACCCGAAGTAGCAGATCACTTTGTTCTCGAGCGGGTGGCATGTCCGGAACGAAAAAGGGACCGGGAGGTCATCGCCTTGTTGAGGTGTGAACGCGTCCCAGTCGATCGTATGGGCGTCTAGTCTCATTGGCGTTCCCGTCTTCAACCGGAACACCTTCAAGCCCAGCCTCCACAGGTTTTTTCCCAATGAAACAGCGGCCGGCTCATTGGCCCTTCCCGCCGAGTACGATTGAAGGCCCATATGGATCAGGCCATTCAAAAAAGTCCCGGGAGAAATGATCACCGTCCTCCCGTGAATGGACTGCCCGTCTTGCGTCTTCACTCCCCTGGCCTTTCCTTTCTCTACCAATACATCCGTGACAATGCCCTGGAAAACAGTGAGGTTCAAAGTGTCCTCGAGCCATTTCTTCATGACCATCCGGTAGCGCGCCTTGTCACACTGCGCCCGGGGAGCCTGGACGGCCCCGCCTCGGCTCCGGTTCAAGAGGCGGAATTGAATCCCTGTTTCATCGGCCAGAAGCCCCATCAATCCTCCCAGGGCATCGATTTCCCGGACGAGCTGACCTTTGGCTAAACCCCCGATGGCGGGATTGCAGGACATCTGGGCGATCGTCTCCAGATGGATGGTGATTAAGATGGTCTTGAAACCCATCCGGGCCGCGGCTGATGCCGCTTCACAACCGGCATGCCCGGCCCCGACGACGACGACATCGTAATCTTGTGCCGGAAATCTTTTTTGGCTCATTTTCCCACGCAAAAGCGGCTGAAGATGTTGGTCATGACTTCATCAACGCGGATTTCTCCGGTCAACTGACCGATAAACGGCAGGGCGCGCCGGACTTCCTCGGCGCAAATCTCTTCAGGGTGGCCCTCGCGGAGCCGCTTCAAGCCGTCCTCCAGGGCAAAAGAGACCTGTTCGAACAGCGTCTTCTGCCTCATATGCAGGATCACATCCTCATGGATGCTCTCTCCTGCAGAAAATGTCTCCCAAATCGCGTTTTTCAACCGGGCAATGTTCGTTCCCTTGAGGGCGGACACACCGATAGACCGGCTGGTAGGGATGACGGCCCGGCATTTCGACCGGTCGATCCTTCCAGGCAAGTCGGCCTTATTGAACACGAGAATCATCCTTTTTTTCTTGAATTTCTCGATCAGCCCGAGGTCAGCCTGGCTCTCATTCCGGGACGCGTCCAGAACAAAAAGGATGCCGTCGGCCCGGGAAGCCAGCTCCCGGCTTCTCCTGATCCCGTCTTTTTCCACCGGGTGAGAAGGACGCTCCAGGCCCGCCATATCAATCAAATGGAAAAAAGAACCCTTGATCTTGATTCGCTCCCGGAGATAATCACGCGTTGTCCCTGGGTACGGGCTGACGATTGCCCGTTCATGATCGAGAAGCGCATTGAAGAGCGTCGATTTCCCGACGTTCGCCCGTCCGACGATGGCCAGGTTAAGCCCTTCGGTCATGGCCCGGCCCGTCTCATAGCTGGCAATCAGCGCATTTATGGCTTGAAGAATCTTCTCCAGGCGGCTCGCGGCTTCCCCGGGCGGGATTCCCAGGCCTTCTTCGGGGAATTCGATACTGGCTTCAAGGAGCGAGATCAGGTCGACAACCTGACTGCGCAACAACTCGATGCGCCGCGATAACCCACCCCTGAGTTGCCCGAGCGATATCTTGGCCTGGTGAAGGGAGGCCGCCGTGATCAAATCATTGACCGCTTCGGCCTGAATGATATCCATCCGTCCCCCGAGATAGGCCCGCAGAGTGAACTCGCCGGGATGGGCAGGTCTGGCGCCCGCCCTAATCCCTAGCCGCACCACCTCTTCAAGGATCACAGGACTGCCGTGGCAGCTGATCTCAACCACATTCTCCCTGGTATAAGATCTGGGCGCCGGAAAATAGGCGAGGAAAGCCTCATCGATGAATTCTTTTTTCTCGCTATCGAAGATATCACCCAGGATGGAGGTCCTCGCGCTTATATCCCGCCAACATTTCCGGCGCGGCCGAAATATCCTTTTGCTGATCGAAAGAGATTTCCGGCCGCTCAGCCGGACAATACCAAGACCTCCATACCCGGGAGGCGTGGATATCGCGATGATCGTATCGTTCAACAAGGCCGGGCTGCTTTCTGATCCTCTGGGCAACGACGTTCATTTTAATGGAGGCGGACGAAATAGTAAATGGGAAAGGCTCGGGGCAGTGGCATCGAAACCACGCCCGTTGAGCGAAAAATTCCCTTGGATTGACAGGGGGTGAATCGGGCGATATAGTGGATATATCGGAGGGAGCGATGGTCAACGACGTATCTCCAGGAAAAATGAACTTCGTTTCGGACCGTATCAGACAGCTTTGGATGGTCGCGGCAGGAGTGTCGCTCCTGCTGATTCCCGTCCGGCTCTTTGGGGAGCAGGAATCCACGCTCCTCTCAAAAGAGGGAGTGCGTCGGTTCCTTCTCACCGCAGAAGTCATCAAGAGCGAGGAGATTGGAAAAGGCCTGACCCATCCCTGGCGGCTGACGTTGACGGATGGAGACATGACCCACGACGCCTCCTTTCAAGATGTGAATATCCGTACCCGGGAGGCCGGATTCGCCGGCGGAGGTCGCGAGATCAACTTCGCCGACTCCTACCATTACAACATTGCTTCCTATGAGCTGGCCCGTCTGCTCGGCATCGACGATATGGTCCCGGTGACCGTGGAGAGGGAATGGCAGGGAAAGAAGGGATCATTGAGCTGGTGGGTCGACGTTAAAATGGACGAAGAAGAACGCCTGACAAAAGGGCTGTTGCCCCCCGATACGCACGCCTGGAACATCCAGATGCACAAGGTTTTTCTTTTTTCCCAGCTGATTTACGATACGGACCGAAACGTCCAGAATATCCTGATCTCAGAAGATTGGAAGATCTGGATCATCGACTTCACAAGAGCCTACCGGACCGTCCGTAAACTCCAGGACGAAAAGATGCTTATCAAGTGCGAGCGAACTCTTCTCGAGCGATTGCGCGCTCTGGCCCGCGACGATGTCACCCGAGCCGTCGGCAATCATCTGACCAAATGGGAAATCGACGCTTTGCTGGCCCGCCGGGAACTGATCGTCTCCCGCTTCGACACGCTCATCGCGGAAAAAGGAGAAAGCCGGGTCCTTTATTAGGTCCCTGGCTCAAGTCTTCCCGATCGGAAAAACCTTGATCCTCTTCAAAAACCCTTCGCCGATGCTTTCGCTCGTGATGCCTGGAACCTGGTTCACAGCGATGTGGACGATCCGCCGCTCATACGGGTTCATCAGGTCGAGGGTCTCGTTCCTCCCGGTGTTGCTCACCTGCCGGGCAACCTGCTGGGCGTATTCGCGCAGCCTTTTTTCCTTTCGCCGCCTGTAGAATTCGCAGTCCACCTGGACCTTGTGGGGAGAGATCTTGTTGAGGACGTGCTGGAAGGCCAGGAGCAGGGAGCCGTCCTTGCGCAGAAGCAGATTTTTGTCCTCGCCGTCGAAGATCACGTAGATCGTTTCATTCTTTTTCTTGACCTGGTAGTCCAGCTCTAGAGGAAAATAGGGGAGGAGCGTGTCCAGAAAACGAGTAACCGGATTCGTGTCCAGCTCCTTTTTCAACCAGGCCCGGATGACGATCTCCTTGCCCCTGATCCCAAAGAGCTTGGTCTTCTCGGTGACGATCTCATAAGAGAATTTCTCCCTGGGGATCTTAAGCACGTGCTCGGCATGCCCCAGGGCTTCGTCCAGGTTTTTCCCCTTGAATTCCTGTTGAGGGTCACTTTTTTCGTTTTCCATGGGACTCTCTCTTTTTCTTGGCCATCATCCGATTCATAATGCACTGCTGGCCGATCTGGAGAACGTTGTTGGTTAGCCAGTAGAGGACCAGCCCGCTCTGGAAATTCATGAAAAAGATGGTCATGACGACCGGCATGATGAGCATCATTTTCGCCTGGGAAGGGTCGGCTGAGGTGGGCGTCATCTTCTGGCTGATGAACTGGGTGGCGCCCATCAGGATGGGAGTGACATAATAGGGATCGTGAACGGACAAATCCTTGATCCACAGAATAAATGGGCTGTGCCGGAACTCAACGGCCACGACGAGCATCCGGAAAAACCCCCAGAAAACCGGAATCTGGATAAGGATCGGCAGGCATCCTCCGGCCGGGTTGATGCCGTGCTCTTTGTAGAGCTTCATCATCTCTTCATTCATCTGGCGGCGCTGGTTGATGTCCTGCTTGGCCTTTTTATACCGGGCCCGGAGAGCCTTGATCTTCGGCTGGAGCTCTTGCATCTTGGCCATCGACTTGGTGCTGCTGTAAGTCAACGGGAAAAAGACGATCTTGATGAGAAAGGTCAGGATGATGATGGCGAAGCCCCAATTGGGCACGGCCTTGTGGATGGCCTTGATCGAGATAAGGAGGATCTCGGCAATCGCCCCGAAGAAGCCGAAATTGATGAGTTTCTTGCTCTCATGCCCGAAAGCGCGTAACCTGTCGAACTCCTTGGGACCCATAAAGGCCTTTCGGGGAGCGCTGACGGAAAGATAATAATCGGCCGCGGCCTCGTCCCGTACCTCCTTGAGAAACAAAGCCGTGCCCTGCTGGGGCGCCGTGATGAAAAGGGCGGTCATGTAATTGTCTTCGTAAGCCGCCCAACTGGCGAAGTTGAAGGCGTTGGACTCGGGCTTGTATTTTCTCTCGTTGATCCGGTAAACCTTGTCCGCCGCCAGGATGGCGACTCCGCTCCCTGCGCCGAATTGCTGTCTTTTTGACGTGAGGACCGGATTGCCGATCCCCGGACCCCAGATGATCCGTGGCTCGACTTTGCGTCCGTCCTTCCAGACATTAATCAGGACGTCAAAATGATACGTCCCTCCGATGAAAACAAAGATCTTCTCAATTCTTACATTTTTCCCATCGGAATAATAGAATTTAAGCTCTCCCGTCTCACCGTCATCGAGAGAAATCTGGGACATCGAGGGGATGAACAGCCCGTTGTTGGCCGTCCTGTCCAGTTCGGCTTCTTGAGTGTCAAGGAAAAAGGGGTATCTCCCGACTTCTCCTGCCCGCCGGGAGACAAGCTCCAGCCCCTCTCCTCCCTCGTCAAGATGCTCCTTCAGCTTCCAGCTGCGGAGAGAAGCTCCCCGGTTGCTCCAAACGGCCCGGTAGAGCGAACTCTCCACGACCACCTGCCTCTCCGACTCGGCCCTCGCTTCTTCTGGGAGAGGAGCCTCGACGGCAGGGACCTCCTCCTGCCGGACCTCCGGCTGAGCTTCCGCGGCGGCCGGCGGGAGCGCCGGCGAGGACTCGACCGCCTGAGCGGGCGTTCCAACCTGAACGGGGGACTCGGCCTGGGGCTTTGGCTTCATGAAAATCATCTGATAGAGCACCATGACCAGAAAAGACAGGACGATAGCCAGGATCACTCTTTTTTCCATTACACAGACCTCTTATGGAACAGTATCCACTCCGCCCGGATGGAAAGGATGGCACTTCAAGAGCCTGCGGCCGCCGAGCAAAACGCCCTTGACCAGGCCGTATTTTTCGATCGCCTCCCGCATGTAGGAAGAGCAACTCGGATAAAACCGGCACTGCCCTCCGAGAAGGGGCGAGATCATGAGCTGATAGAGACGAATCGCCAATACAGCCGCTCTTCTCAACGCGCCCTCTTCTTCCGGAAGATCTCCTCAATGCCCTTGATGTAGGCTTCCCTTAACTCCGCCCAGGAAGCGTCCTCCATCGCCGCTGTGGCCACGATAAGGAGATCGACGGGGCACTCGAACAAATCTTTGTTCCTCCGGAACAGCTCTCTCATCCAGCGCTTAGCTCTATTCCGGGCGACGGCATTCCCGACCTTCCTGGAGGCGACAACGCCCACCCGAGAATATGTCAGGGCGTTGGACAGGCCGATAAGATTGAAATATTTACTCTTAAATCGATAGCCTTTTTTATAAAGAAACAAAAAATCTTTTTTCTTTTTGATCCTCTCGCGAGGAGCGAGGCTTTCCGCCATCAAACGGCAAGTCTTTTCCTGCCCTTCTGCCGCCGGCTCTTGATGACCTTCTGGCCGCCCTTGGATCTCATCCGGACGCGAAAACCGTGGGTCTTCTTCCTCTTTCTGACATTGGGTCGGAACGTCGGTTTCATGACTTTAACTCATTTCCAGGGAATAATCTTAATCGACCCCGCTTCTTCTGTCAAGCCGAAGTTGACTCCCAGGGGAAATTCGGCTATAATTTGGAAAATGAACTCCTTTAAGATTGGGGAGAGAATCATCTACCCCAATCAGGGCCTCGCCGTCATCGAAGACATCCAGGAAGAACTGCTTTATGGAGAACGGTTCCAGATCTATCGCGTCCGCATTCTCTCCAATAACACGCTGGTGATGGTTCCCTCCGCCAACACCGAGGAGATCGGAATCCGGCGTCCCATCGCCGAGGATTCGGTCAAAGAGATCTTCCGTTTCCTGAAGAAGCACGAGGTGGAGGTGTGCAGCGATTGGAAGGGGCGGTACAAGGAACACGTCAGCCTGATGCGTTCGGGGACGATTTTCGACAT
This sequence comes from Candidatus Aminicenantota bacterium, assembly GCA_016934895.1. GTDB lineage: Bacteria > Acidobacteriota > Aminicenantia > Aminicenantales > UBA8522 > UBA8522. The sequence goes on along the minus strand of JAFGRZ010000263.1, from coordinate 2,555 downwards.
GGCCTGCGTCCTGAAAGGCCTCTATTTCCTGAGCCTGACCAAGCCCCTGTCTTTCCGGGAAAAAAAGATGCTGGAAAAGGCTAAGGAACTTCTGATCGCCGAGATTTCCGAGGTTTCCGACCTCTCTCTGGATAAGATCGAGCAAAGACTCGCCGACACCTTATCCCTGTGCGCCAAGACCTTCAAGCAGAACCTCGAGATCTGATCCCCCTCCGATGATACTGACATCCATTCTCCTGTTCGTCGTCTTTCTGATCGCCAGCGCCCTCTTCTCCTCCTCGGAAACAGCCTTCCTCTCCTGCAATCCTTACTCGCTCGACCTTCTTGAACAGAAGGGATCGCGGCGGGCGCGTTTGATCAAGCGCTTGCTCTCCCGGCTGGACCAGATGCTGGCTGCGATTCTCATCGGCAACACTCTGGCCAATATCGCCGCCGCTTCGGTCGCTACGCTTTTTTTTCTGAACATCATGCCCGGCGACCCGAACAGGGCCGCCCTGCTGGCCACTCTGACCACCACGCTCTTCATTCTCGTCTTCGGCGAAATCAATCCCAAGACGTTCGCCGCCTATTTCCCGCTCAAGACATCCAAATGGCTTGTCCACCCGCTCCGTTTGTTCGTCACTCTGTTCTACCCCTTCGCCAAGGTCCTGACCTTCATGCCCCGCCTTCTTTTTGGCACCTCCCCGGAAAGGGAAGGCGGCAAGTCGAGCGTCCTGAGCGAAGAGGAGATCAAGCTTCTTCTGACAAAAAGCATCAAGGGGATGTCCTCCCTCCGCCGCCGGATGATCGGTGGAGTGCTGGACATCGGAGCGTGCCCGGTCAAGGAGATCATGATCCCCCGTCAGGAACTCCGGGCCCTTGAGATCGGGACCCCTTTTCCCCGGATCATAGAGGCCATTCTGGCCTCCGAGTATTCGCGCCTGCCGGTTTACCGAGGCCGTTTGGACAACATCGAAGGCCTCATCCATACCAAGGACGTTATTTCATATCTTGTTGATAAAAAAGACTTTAGAATTAACGACATCCTGCGCGCCCCCCTCTTTGTGCCGGAGTCGGCCTCGATCGAGAAGGTTCTCGTCCAGATGCAGGAGAGGACCGTCCATCTGGCCTTCGTCGTCGACGAGTTCGGCACCCTGGAGGGGATCGTCACGCTGGAGGATATCATCGAGGAGATCGTCGGCGAAATCCAGGACGAATACGACGGCAAGGCCGAAGAATGGTTTCAAACGGTAGAAAAGAATGTCTATCTTGTCAAGGGAAATGCCTCGCTCAAAGAGCTCTGTCAGCGCCTGCCTCTCTGCCTCCCCCATGCGGGCGGATTCACCACCTTGGCCGGGTTCCTCCTCTTCCAATTCGGCAGGATACCGCGCGAGAAGGACAACCTGGAATTCGAGGGGAACCGGTTCACCGTCGAGCGGATGAACAAGCGTCATATCAGCCTGGTGCGTATCAGCCTCGGTCCCAGAGCCGCCGGTTAAGCCCATGAAGATCGTCTCTTCGAACAAAAAGGCCTATCACAACTACGAGATCATCGAGAGCCTGGAGGCGGGAATCGCCCTGCTGGGGAGTGAGGTCAAGTCCGTGCGCGAGGGCCGGGTCAGCCTGAAGGACAGCTACGCCGAGATCCGGAACGGCGAGGTTTTCCTGCTTCACATGAACATCAGTCCCTATGAAAAGGCCAATATCTTCAACCACGATCCGCTCCGGGAGAAAAAGCTGCTTCTCCACCGCCAGCAGATCAAGCGCCTCGTCGGCAAGATCCGGGAAAAGGGCTACACCCTCGTCCCGACCAAGGTGATGTTCAACGAAAAGGGAAGGGTGAAGGTCGAGATCTCCCTGGCCAAAGGCAAAAGGGCCTACGAAAAAAGGCGGGCCATCAAGGAACGGGAACTGGACCGGGAGGTGCGGGCCGCACTGAAGAAGCGGTTGCGCTGACTGCCGGTCCTGCTCTAGGCTTTGTGACGAAAAGTGGGATCAGGATGGAAAATTGAGGCTATGATCAGCCGCCCATCGGCCTCGCTCCCAATCGGGTTCTCAACGCCGTTGCCTCAACGCTCTTCTCGGCGCTGCGGAACTCCGCCACCCAGATTCCGTCACCATAATTTGTCTCTCGGCTTCTTTTCTCTGGCCGCAAGATCTTCTCGTGCTCAAACAGTCCTCGCGCCCGCCGGAGCGGGTTCCCTCAAAGAACATTTCGGCAAGGCTAAACCCTCTATGTCCGCTCCAGCCGATGGCAGCCGATCATGATTCGCGTCTTAGATTATTGCCCCAATTTTCGTCACACAGCCCTTGCTCTATTGACACTCATCTCTCATCACTGATATATAAAGCGTTCCCATGACCCTGACCCTTCTCGACTGGGCGATCGTCGGCGCCTCGATCGTCATCTGTTTCATACCGGCGTTGTTCATGGCCCGGCGCGCCGGGTCGAACACGGCCGAGTTCTTCACCTCGGGACGGGCGGCGCCGTGGTGGCTCATCGGCATCTCCATGGTGGCCACCACATTCAGCTCCGACACCCCCAACCTGGTGACCAACATCGTCCGGGAGCAGGG
>JAFGRZ010000262.1 GCA_016934895.1 Candidatus Aminicenantota bacterium | reverse complement strand
GGGAAACACCGGTCCGTCGTCATCGCCGAGGCCATGAAGGGCTATCTTCGAAAGAGAAGATATGATATAAAGATTTATCATCGAGATATCTTCAAGTAGGCGTGAACAATGATCGGCGGGATTATCGTCTCCCACGGCCGTCTGGCCGAAGAGCTTCTCAATGCTTTGACCATCATTCTGGGGGAGGCGCCCAACATCGAAGCGATCTCCATCGGCTGGTACGACGACGTCGAGGACTCGAAAAAAAAGATCAACCAGAGCCTGAAAAGGGTCGATCAGAAAAACGGCATCGTCATCTTCACCGACATGTTCGGCGGCACGCCCTCCAATCTGAGCTTTAGTTTTCTCCGTGACGATCAAGTCGAAATCATCACCGGCGTCAACCTGCCGATGCTGATCAAGTTCGTCTCCCTGCAACGCAGCAACAAGCTGAAAGACGTCACCAAAAAGGTCGTCGAGCAGGGCAAGAAGAACATCCATCTGGCCAGCGCCCTGTTGAGTTCGAAGCAATAGAAAGACGCGCTCCGATGATCGAAAGCAAGGCCCTCATCCGGAACAAACTGGGTCTCCACGCCCGGGCGGCCGTGAAATTCGTGAACCTGGCCAATCGCTACGGTTCCTCGGTCAAGATGATCAAGGACAACACGGAGATCGACGGCAAAAGCATCCTGGGGATATTGACCCTGGCCGCTACTCAGGGGAGCTCCGTCGTCCTCCGGATCTCGGGCGGGGATGAAGAGGAAGCGATGACGGCGCTCGCGGCTCTCATCAAAGATAAGTTCGGCGAGAAAGAGTGACCCTCATGACATTCGTCCGCTTGCGCGGCAACGGCGTCTCCCCCGGGATCGGGATGGGCGAGGTCTGCCTGAGCGAGCCGGTCTTTTTATCTGCCCGCAAGGAATCCATTCCCGGCTCCTCGGTCGGGAACGAGTTGAGGCGGTTGAAAAGGGCGGTTGAACAGACCAAAATCGAGCTTCTCGATTTGAAGAAGAAGATCAAAGGCCATATGGGAGAGGAACATGCCTTCATCTTCGATGCCCATCTGCTGATCCTGGAGGATCACTCGCTCTTTGCCGGTATTGAAAAGAGCATCCGTGAGGAAAAAGCCCGGGCCGAATGGGCCCTGGCTCAAGCCGACCGGAAGTATCAGGAAATCTTTGATGCCATCGCCGACGAATACTTCCGGCAGCGGAAATCGGATGTCTCCGATGTCCTGGCCAGAATCGCCGCCAACTTGGCGCCGAAGCCGAAACGTCCGGCGAAGCCCGACGGAATGAAGAAACAGGTTCTGGTCGCCCACGACCTGTTGCCGTCCGAGGCGGCCATGCGGTTCACCTGGGGGAATGTCCTGGCCGTGGCCATGGACATGGGGGGATCGACCTCTCATACCGCCATCCTGGCCCGCTCCCTGAACATTCCGGCCGTCGTCGGCCTCCATGACCTGACCCTTCAGGTCAAGGAAGGCGACTACATCGTTGTCGACGGCACGGACGGCGAGGTGATCCTCAACCCGCCCCTGGCGGTCAGGAAGGAATTCCAGAGCAAAAAAGCAAAGTATGACAAGTACTTCCGGGAGCTCAAGAAAACGGCCAGGCTGAAGTCCGTGACTCTTGACGGGGAGAAATTCTTCCCCCTCGCGAACATCGAACTCCCCGAAGAGGTCTCGATGGCTTTTTCCTTCGGGGCGGAAGGGATCGGCCTCTTCCGCTCCGAATTCATCTATCTCCAACGCGCCAGCCTCCCGACGGAAGAAGATCATTTCGCGGCCTATTCCCGGATCGCCAAGGCGGCCTACCCCTCGGCCGTCTACATCCGGACGATCGATATCGGGGGAGAAAAGAGCCTTCCCCAGCTCAAGATCGAGAAGGAGCCGAACCCCGCCCTGGGATTACGGGCCATCCGTTTCTCGCTGTGGAACCGGGATCTCTTCAGGGTCCAGCTCCGCGCGATCCTTCGGGCCAGTGTCCTCAAGAACGTTCGGGTGCTTCTTCCCATGGTCACCGAGCTTGAAGAGGTCGGCGAGGTGCGGTTTCTCTTCGAGGAGGTCAAGAAGGAACTGGCCCGGGAACGCGTCCAGTTCGACGCTCAGATCCCCCTTGGCGTGATGATCGAGGTCCCGGCGGCGGCGGCGATCTCCGACATCCTGGTGAAAGAGGTCGACTTCATCAGCATCGGAACGAACGACCTCATCCAGTATGACCTGGCCGTCGACCGCTCCAACGAGTTCGTCTCTTATCTCTTCAAGCCCTTCCACCCGTCTGTCCTGAGGTTGATCCGGTTCGTCATCCAGACCGCTCTGAGAGAAAGGAAAGACGTGGCTGTTTGCGGGGAGATGGCCGCCAACCCGCTGTCCGCCTTGATCCTGCTCGGTTTCGGTCTGCGCAAGTTCAGCATGAATCCCATCTTTATTCCACGTATCAAAAAGACCTTCCGCTCAGTGGAGCTGGCGACGGTGGAAAAAGTTGTCGAAGAGGCGATGCATTTACGGACGGCTCAGGACATCGAGGAGCTCATCATCGAGAGAATCCTGGTCAAACACCCCAAGGCTTTTCTCCTGGGGCAGCTCATGTGACGCGGCCGAAGTCGTCCCTGAGCCTGACAATGTCGCTTTCGCTCGATCGTCCGATCCAGACCTCCATCACCCTTCCCGGGCGTCGGCCGACGCAGCGGAGGCGGTGCGGAGTGCGGATCGGGATGAAAATTTCTTCCCCTCTTTTCGGACGCCAGGTGCGTTTTCCCAGGGTCATCTCCAGGCCGGAATCGAGGATGACCCAGAATTCGTTCCGGCGGCGGTGGTACTGCAGGGAGAGCGCCCGGCCCGGCTTGACGGTGATGATCTTGAGGTTTCCCGTCACCCGGCAGGGATAACAGCGAAACGCGCCCCAGGGACGAATTTCCTCATGGATTTTCTTTCTGAACGCCGTTTCCGCCGGCTTCAGCGCCTTGGGGGGCGCGCCCTTGACCTCAGAAGGGGACCTCATCGTCCCCCTCGCCCTCCTCCCGGAGGCTCATTTCTTCATCAGCGGACGGTTCCGCTGCGGGAGTTTCGGCGGGGAACGGCTCGATATCAGCGGTCTCTTCCCGTTTCCCGAGAAGAACGATGTTCTGGGCCTCGATTTCTGTCGTCGTGCGCTTGTTCCCCTCACGGTCCTGCCAGCTGCGCGTCCGCAGCTTGCCTTCGATATGGACCTGCTTTCCCTGGGTCAGGAATTTCTCGCAGAATTCGGCCAGCTTGCCCCAGGCGACGATGCGATGCCATTCTGTCCGGATGCGGCTTTCATTGGTGCTCGGATTGAAGACTCTCTCATTCGTCGCCAAAGAGAACCGGGCGATCGCCCGCTGATTCTGGGGAAGGTACCGAAGCTCCGGCTTCCCGCCCAGGCGGCCGATGAGGAGGACCTTGTTCAGGCTGTTGACGTCTCTCATGGGAAGGATAAATCCTTTATCTTTTCTTGGGCGATTCGGGCCTCTTCTTCCAGCGGATACTTGCTGGCGAGGAGCTTGAAGACGACCAAGGCCTCGTCCTTTTTTCCCAACTCCGCCAGGGCCAGCCCTTTTTTCAGGTAGGCGGCGGCGATCTTGTCACCCTGCGGATGATTGAGGATCAGCTTATTGAACGCGTCGATGGACTCGCTGAATTTCCTTTGACTGAATAGGCATTCGCCGATCCAGTAGAGGGCGTTATCGGCCAAAGGACTGTCCGCAAAACTCTCGCGGTAGAGCGTGAAGCCGTCCATGGCGAGATCGAAGTTGCCCTTGAGGTAATCGGCGTAGGCCGTGTTATAGACCTCTTGGGGCGACAATCCCGTCGGCAGGGGAGCCGCGGGGGGCTCTTGCGCAGCAGGCGGTTCTTGATCCCGCGCCTTTTCCTCCGCGGGGGCGGCTGGACTTTCGCGGGCTTCCTGGCCCGGCCCGAACCCCGTGGCGGGGGATCCTTTCATCGTCATCAGGTCCTCGGATATCTTGGCCATAAGAAGATTGATCTGGTCCATCTTGTCGAGGAGGAACTGATACTGGGAAGGAATGCTTCTCAGGCCGTCCTTGACCTCATTCTGTTCGGCCTGGAGGAGCTTGACCTGTGATTGCAGGTCCCGGATTTGCGCTTTCAAATCCGCCATGTCGTCGGCGCTTTGAGCGAGTTTTTCCTGCAGCTCGAACAATTGCTTCTTGAGGACCTGAACGTCTTCGTAGATCAGCTCGTAGGCTCTTTTGCTCCTATCCTGTCCGAAGGAGAGGAGACAGAGCGACGCGATAGCGAGGATACCCGCCAGTCTCTTGGTCATCAGGGAAGATCTATTTTTCGATGATTAAGAATTGAGCTCTTCTGTTCTTCTGCCAGGCCACTTCGTTGTGCCCGGGATCGAGCGGTTGGCTCTTTCCGTATGAGATGATCTTCATCCGGTCCGGAGAGATGCCGAGGGAAACCAGGTATTCCATCGCGCTCTTGGCGCGCTTCTCTCCCAGGGCCAGGTTGTATTCCTCCGTGCCGCGCTCATCGCAGTGTCCCTCGATCAGGACCTTGGCGCTCTTATACTTCCGGAGCCAGGTGGCGTTCGCCTCAAGCACGGGCTTGGCGTCTTCGCGGATGAAGAAACGATCGTAGTCGAAGTGGATCCTGTCCAAAGGCGCCTCAAGGTTGATTTCCTCGAGCGACTTGGCCATGAAAATTTCTTCTTCAGTCAGGGCCGGCTTCTTCACGGGGGGGGCCTCTTCGACTTTTTCGACCACAGGCTGTTCTTTGACCGGAGGAGGCGGCGGCGCCGTTTCCGCTTTTGGTTTGCAGCTCGTAGTCAGCATAAAGGCGAGACAGCAGATGCCAATAAAAATGGCCAATTTCCTCGTCATTCTTCTTCCTCCTCCAACATAATAAAGTTATC
>JAFGRZ010000046.1 GCA_016934895.1 Candidatus Aminicenantota bacterium | reverse complement strand
TGATGAAAACCAGCAGGAAGACAAAAATGACGACTCCGATTTGCATCCAGATCTGCCGGACCTTGGGGCTGAAATCGCGCCGGAACAGGCCTTCGAGGGCCAGGACGAAAATCTGTCCGCCGTCGAAGACGGGGATCGGGAACAGGTTGATGATGCCGAGCTGGAGGCTGATCAGCCCGATCCAGGTCAACATGGCCAGGAAGCCCCCCTTCCAGGCGGCGTAGGAAAAGCTGGCGATCTCCAGCGGACCGCCGAGCTGCTGGGTGGGGGCCCGCCGGAGGATCAGGTCTTTGATGAAGCGGACGATCAGGAAGGCGTTTCTGGTGTTGTCGCCGACGCTCTGGGCGATGGCCCTGAAGAAGCCGTACTTCTTCATCACCGTCCGGGCCTCGGTATAGGCCCCGATCCTGCCCACCTTGCTCTCGAGCCGCGGCGTGACCAGAAGGGTCAGTTCACGGCCGCCCCGGTCAACCAGGAACTCCAACTCCCGGCCGGGATTTTTTTCGATGAACTCAACGAATTGGTAGAGGTAGATCGGCCGGCCGTCGACGGCCAGGATGATATCCCCCTGCTCCAAGCCGGCCTTCTCGGCGGCGGAGCCGGGCTTGACCAAACGGATCTGGGTCAGGAATTTCCCCATGAAACCGGCATAGCCGAGGGCGTACCGGGTCCGTTTTTCCGTCCGGAGCTCAAGCGCTTGTGTCTCATCCTCCCTCCGGACCTCGACCGTCATCTGCCGGTCCGGCTTGCTTCCCACGGCCAGCTCGACATCGTTCCAGGTGGCGACTTCCTCTCCGTCCAGGCTGAGGATCCGGTCGTCGATCCGGAATCCCGCCTTTTCCGCCGGAGACCCGGGCTCGATGTAGCCGATGACCGGCGCCTCATCCTGGTAGGCCGGAACCGTGACCCCGACCATGTTGATAACGGCAAAGATAAAGACAGCCAGGAGGATATTCATCACCGATCCCATGACCATGACCAGGAACCTTTCCCAGCGTGTCTGGGCCAGAAAGTGATCGGGAGGGTAAGTCTTTGTCCCGTCCTCGGAGAAAAACTCCCCTTCCCCCAGGAACTTGACGTAGCCGCCCATCGGGATGAGGCTGACCCGATAATCCGTGCCTTTCCGCCGGAATCCGAAAAGGCGCTTGCCGTATCCGAACGAGAATGTTTCGACCCGGATGCCGACCAGTTTGGCGGTGAAAAAGTGCCCGAACTCGTGGATGAAGACGAGAACGCCGAAGACGACCAGGAAGGACAGGATGGTCTCGATCACTGTGCCCATATCTATTCCTTTTTCTTGATGTGGTTTTCGCTCCGCCCGCGGGTCTCCCGGTCGATGGCCAGAACGGCCTCCAGAGTCTCTGCCTCACAGACCCGGTGTCCGTCCAGGACCGCGCCGATGACCGCGGCGATGTCCGCAAACCCGATGCGGCCCCCGAGGAACGCCTCGACCGCCGCTTCATTGGCGGCGTTGAGGGCAACGGGCAAGCTTTTTCCTGTTTCAAGCGCTTGCCTGGCATAAGCGATGAGAGGGTAGCGTTCCCTCTCCACTTCAAAGAACTCCAGAGACCGGACCCGGCTCAGTTCAAGGGCCGGAAGATCCGATGCGCTTCTCTCCGGATAGGTCAGCGCGTACTGGATGGGAACCCGCATGTCTGTGATGCTCAGCTGGGCGAGCGTTGAACCGTCCCTCATTTCGACGAGCGAATGGACGACGCTCTGGGGGTGGATCAGGATGCCGAGCGCCGCCGGTTCGAGGTCGAAGAGCCAACGGGCCTCGATGAGCTCCAGGCCTTTGTTCATCAGGGTGGCCGAGTCGATGCTCACTTTCCGGCCCATTTTCCAGCGGGGATGGGCCAACGCCTCGGCAACGGTCTTCCTCTTGATCTCGGCAAGCGGAGTGCGGAAAAACGGCCCCCCCGAGGCCGTCAGGACGGCTTTCTGGACGTTCTCTTTCCGCTCTTTGGCCAGGCACTGGAAGAGCCCGCTGTGTTCGCTGTCGACGGGAATGATCTCGGCCCCCGAAGCCGCCGCCTTGGACCGCAGGATGGCCCCACCGACGACCATGGATTCCTTGTTGGCCAGGGCGACCCTCACGCCCGTCTCCACGGCCGCAATGGTCGGCCTCAGCCCTTCGATTCCCGTGATGGCCGCGACGACAAGATCATTTTCGTCGAAACGGGCGACTTCTTCGGCTCCCTCGGCGCCGAAAACAACACGGACACCCGGATCACCCGACTCCTCCTTAAACCGGGCGGCATCCCCTTTCGTCCTGAGCGAGACGATCTTCGGCCGGAACTTCCGGACCTGCTCCAGGAGAAGACCGATGTTGGATCCCGCCGCCAGCCCGATGACGGCATATTCTTCCCCGAGCCGGCCGACGATATCGAGCGTGTTGGTGCCGATCGATCCGGTCGAACCGAGGACGGTGATCTTTTTCATTTCCAGAAATACTTGATGAAATAGTAAAAAAGCGGAGTCGCCAGGAGAAGGCTGTCGATCCGGTCGAGGAAGCCGCCGTGGCCGGGCAGGAAATTGGAGGAGTCTTTAATCCCGACGGCTCTCTTGAACAGGGACTCGAGCGGATCGCTGAGCTGGGCCGCGGCGTGGACCAGGGCGCCGCAAGCCAGGGCCTCCCGGAGTCCGACCTCGCTGAGCAAAAGTTTTTGCCCGGCCAGGGCTCCCAGGACAGCGAAGGCGATGCCGCCGATGCTCCCCTCCCAGGTTTTATTGGGACTCGCCAGCGGCGTCATCTTATGCCGGCCGATGAGCTTGCCGAAAAAATAGGCCCCCGTATCTCCGAGAAAAATGACGGCCGCGAGAAAATAGACGAAATGCGCGCCTCTCTCGAGCTTGATCAGATAAAGGAAGTTCATCGGAAAACTGACGTAGAGCGCCCCGAAGAAGGTTACGGCGATGGAGGGAATGAAATAAGGAAGCTGTTCGACCCGCCGGAAGGTGATGACATAGAAAGCGGCCGTCAGGAGGAAGGCCCCGAAAAAGGCCAGGTCTAAAGGAAATGAGATCTGGAAATAAAAAGACAGGCTGATGATCAAAGCGACGGTCAGACCCAGCGGCACCGCGGGGTGGAGTTTTTTCCTTTGCGCCAGGTTGTAGAATTCCAGCAGGGCGGCCAGAATAAAAGCCTGGGTGACGATGAAAAGAAGGAGCAGAGAGCCATACTGGATAAGGAGAAAAAGGGGAACCAGAAGCAGCAAAGCGGTGCGGAAGCGCTTGAGGAGATTCATGGCCATCAACCGCCGGATGCCGCATGCAAACTAAGCGTTTTCGGACGAGCGGGCATGGACGGCGCCGAACCTCCTTTCTCTTTTCTGGAAATCGAGGAGCGCCCGGAGGAATTCCCGGCGCCGGAAATCCGGCCACAAGACAGGGGTGATCCAGATCTCGGAATAAGCGATCTGCCAGAGGAGAAAATTGGAAATCCGGAGCTCCCCGCTCGTCCGGATGAGCAGGTCGGGATCCGGAATCCCGGCGGTGTCGAGATGCCGCGCGAACTCGGCTTCGTCCAGGCTTTCGGGATTGACTCCGGGAGACTGGAGTATTCTTTTTATGGCGTCGACGATCTCGGACCGGCCGCTGTAATTGAGGGCCAGCACAACGGTCAGGCCGTCGTGAGCGCGGGTGAGCGTTTCCACTCTTTCGAGCTCTCTCTCAACAGACCCGGGGATCCCTTCTCTCTGACCGATCACGATAAGGCGGATCTTGTTTTTTATCAGTTGCTTATCCTGCTTCTGAAGATAGTCCTCGAGCAACCTCCAGAGCCGGGCGACCTCCCTCTTGGGCCGCTTCCAATTCTCCTTGGAGAAAGCGTAAAGGGTCAGGACGCGGATGCCCAGGCGGGCGCAGGCCTCGACGACCTCCTGAACGGCCTTCGAGCCGGCCCGGTGCCCCTCGATCCGCGGCTTTTTCCGCTTTTCCGCCCAGCGGCCGTTGCCGTCCATGATCACAGCGACGTGCTGAGGGAGACGAGACGGATCCAACTGCCGGACAAGCGCTTCTTCCTCGCTTCCGGGGGCGATAAAGCCTTTGAGGTCGAATTTCACAGGCTCATTATAGGGACTGCCCAGAGAAAATGCAACGGGACTGGACCGGGGGGCGGGGATTTGGTAATCTAATGAATCCCATGAAGAGGCGGTCGCCATGTGCTTAGGAATCCCGGCCAAAGTGACAGAGGTGGAGAATTCCCGGCAGGGCAAGGCCGATTACCTCGGAGCCAAAGTCCGGGTCGACTTTTCGCTGCTGGAGGATGTCCGGCCGGGGGATTGGGTCATCATTCACGCCGGTTTCGCCATCACCAAGCTGAATGAGGAGGAAGCCCAGGAGACTCTCGCTCTCCTCCGGGAAATCACCGGGTCCCAGGGAGAATAGGAATTGTCGGGCCCGATGAAAGAGCTCCGGGACAAATCGGTCACCCGCGCCCTTCTCAAGAAAATCGAGAAAAAAACGCCCCGCTGCCGCCCGCCGGTCAGAATCATGGAGGTCTGCGGAACCCACACTATGACCATCCACCGCTACGGCCTCAAGAGCATGCTCGAGAACGCAGGCGTAGAGATGGTCTCGGGGCCGGGTTGTCCCGTTTGCATCACGCCCAACGAATTCCATGAGGCTTGTCTTGACCTGGTGACGCAAAGGGAGGGCATGATCCTGGCGTCCTTCGGCGACATGACGCGGGTCCCGACCGAGAAGGGCTCGCTTCAAACCGCCGTTCCGGCGCCGGCCTCCCGGGTCAAGATTGTCTATTCCCCGGATGAGGCACTGAACCTGGCCAGGCAGAACCCGGACAAGGACGTCGTCTTTTTCGGCGTCGGGTTCGAGACCACCATCCCGGCCATCGCCCTGACGGTCAAGAAAGCGGCCGCAGAACGGCTGGCCAATTTTTCCTCTCTCTCCGCACTCTGGCTCATTCCCCCCGCTCTCCGGGCGATCCTGGAAGCCGGTGACGCCGCCATCTCGGGGTTCCTCTATCCCGGCCACGTCAGCGTCATCATCGGGCTGGAGCCGTACCGGTTCGTCGCCGAAGAGTTCCGAGTGCCCGGAGCCGTCGCCGGCTTCGAACCCAATGACATTCTCCTGGCGACAAGCGCCATCCTGGACCAGATCGTCGAGGGCAAGCCCCGAGTTCACCTGGAATATGCCCGCGTCGTCGATCCGCGGGGGAATCCGATCGCCCGGGCCGTGATGGAAGAGATGCTCGAACCCCGGGATGCTTTCTGGAGGGGTTTGGGCCGGATTCCTTTGAGCGGACTCGCCCTCAAAGACCGCTATGGCGGCTTCGACGCCCGGGTGAAGCACGGCCTCGACATCAAGGCTGGATCGACCGATCTCCCGGGATGCCGCTGCGGCGAGGTCCTGCGCGGACTCATCCCGCCCCCGGGCTGTTCGCTCTTCGGAAAGAAATGCCGGCCGGACTCGCCGCTCGGACCCTGCATGGTCTCCATCGAGGGCGCCTGCTTCATCACCTACAAATACGACCGCCGGAGAGAAGGAGGATGAGTTCCTGATGACCAAGGAAAACTCCGTCAGCCTCGAACTGGGAAGCGGCGGGAAGAGGATGCGTGATTTCATCGCCGAGCTCATCGTCCCCTCCTTCCGCAATCCGCTTCTGGACGATCTCGGCGATGCCTGCCATCTTCCCGAGGGAGTGGCCTTCACCACGGACAGTTACGTCGTTGATCCCATTTTCTTTCCCGGGGGGGACATCGGCACTCTGGCCGTCAACGGGACGGTCAACGACCTGGTCGTCTCGGGCGCCGAACCCCGCTATGTCTCGCTGGCCTTCATCCTGGAGGAAGGGCTGGCCTGGAAAGACCTGCGGAATATCTTGAGGTCGGTCCGGCGGGCGGCCCGGAGGGCGGGCGTCCACGTCACCACCGGAGATACCAAGGTCGTGCGCCGAGGGCAGGCGGACAAGATTTATATCAATACCTCCGGAGTCGGACCGATCGTGGCCCGTCCCCGGATCGACCGCGTCCGGCCGGGCGACCGCGTTATCGTGACCGGGACCCTGGGAGAACACAGCCTCGCCGTCCTTTTGGCCCGCGAGGACTTCGGACTCGAAGCCAAGACCCGGAGCGACTGCGCCCCGTTGAACTATCTCCTCCCTCTCTGGAAAAAAGGAGCGCTCTGGATGCGCGATATCACGCGGGGAGGACTGGCGACGATCCTTTCCGAGCTGGCCGAAAGGCTTCCTTTCGCCCTTCTCATCGAGGAGGAGAAAATTCCCTTGTCGCCCGCGGTGAGGGGAGCGAGCGAGATCCTGGGCATCGATCCCCTGTTCCTGGCCTGTGAAGGCCGGGCCGTCATTGTCGCTCCCCGGAGCAAGGCCGAGCTCTTGCTTCGGGAGATCCGGAAAGATCCGTTGGGTCGGCGGGCGGAAATCATCGGGGAGATCAGCGCCCGAACCGGACGTCCGGGAGAACTCTTGCTCTCGACCATGGCCGGCGGGCTGCGCCTCCTCGAGCCCTTGACTTCCGAGCTTCTCCCCCGGATCTGCTGAAAAGCGCATGCCCTTTAAAAAAACAGAAAAAATCCGGATCGGCTGGATCGGACTCGTCATCGCTTTGTGGATGGGAGGCGGATGCGCGCCGGGAGAGAAGGGCGGGACGGCTCACGGGAACGGGGATTCGGCCCTTATTCAAATCCGGACCTCCGGGCTGCGCCTTTTTGAGGGCGGGACCGGCGAAGTCGACCTTCGTCTGAAAAACGTGGGCCATAATGAATGGTCGTCCCGAGGCCGGGATCCTGTTTTCGTCTCCTACCACGTCTTGGACAATGAAGGGAAAAATCTCCGTTTCGACAACGCCCGGACATCCCTCCCCCGGGTTCTCCGTCCCGGCGAAGAGATCGGTCTCTCGCTCCGGGTCAAGGCTCCCCTGGACAAGGGCGACTACCATGTTGAGATCGACCTCGTCCGCGAAGGCCGGGCTTGGTTCAAAGACTCCGGAACCAAGACGCTCGTTATTCCGCTTCTCGTGGAAGAAAAGCGCCGTTCCGGAGAGACGAGCCTGGAATCGAGCGTTCCCGAATTCAACGCCCTCCAGAAGCTCATCCGGATCACCCTTGAGAACGACGAGGTCTCGTTCCCGGGCAAAACAGGCCGGATCGAAGGATTCACGGCCGGCGCCGGCTACCCCCAGATCTGGCTCCGCGACGCGGCCACCATCATTCCCGCCTCCCGCTTCTATTATCCGGAATCCCACCTGACCTCCTGGCTCGAAGAACATCTGGCCTACCAGAAGCCCGACGGCGGCCTGGAAGACTGGATCGATGCCCAAGGCCGATCGGACAAGAACACGGTCGAGACGGACCAGGAAGCGAGCGCCGTCCTGTCGGCCCATCAGGTTTTTGTCCTCAAAGGGAAGGACTGGCTCAACAGGCCGGTCGCGGGCGAGGCGGTCATCGACCGCCTGGAAAAAGCGATCGACTCCGTTTTCAAAAATCGCTTCAACTCCGAGCGCGGGCTCATCACCGGCGCCCACACGGCCGATTGGGGGGATGTCGATCCCGAAGACCCCGATCAGCAAGCCATATATGTCGACGAGAAGACCCGCTGGACGGCGGATATTTATGACCAGAGCATGCTCTATGAGTCCTGCCGCCGTCTGGCCTCCATGTTCTCCGCCCTCAGAAGGAAAGAGAAGGCCGACAAATGGACGACCCGGGCCGCTTCCCTCCGGGAGTCCACAAACCGGCACCTCTGGCAGGGAGGAAAAGGATTCTACAGGGTTCACATCCACCTGGATCCTTTTCCCCATGATTTCGCCGAAGACGACATGTTCGCCATGGGAGGAAACGCCCAGGCGATCATCGCCGGAGTCGCGGACGCCGGGAAAGCGCACAGGATTATCCGCACCGCGCTCGAACGGCAGGAGACGTTCGGGCTTTCCACGATCTCGGGATCCCTTCTCCCGCCCTATCCGGCCGGCTTTTTCAAGCATCCGGCGATGGACGAACCTTATGAGTACCAGAACGGCGGGCAGTGGGACTGGTTCGGGGGCCGGCTCATCCTGGCCATGTTCGAGACCGGCTGGAGCGCCGTCGCCAGGGAGAAACTCATCGAGATCGCGGCCAAGAATGTCCGGAACGGCGGATTGTTCGAATGGGACACTCAGGATGGGCGCGGCCGCGGCAGCGATTATTATGCCGGAAGCGCCGGCAGCCTGGCCCGGGCCCTGTACGAAGGCTATTTCGGCCTCAAGCTGGGAGAAAAGAGCCTGGACCTGGAGCCGAGGCTCGGCCCGGATGAAGGGCATGCCCGCATTCGCATCCCCTCATCCGGGTTCGTCGCCGTTCTCGACTATCGTCCGGCCGGGAGCGAACGCAAAATCCTGTTTCGTTACGAGAGCAATTTTTCCGGGCGGGGCAAAGTCCGGTGGCTCATCCCCTGGGACTTCTTCGGCGTTTCGGAAAAAGACCCCGGCCGGACAAACCTCGAGATCCGGCGCGACGGGCTCAAGGTCCCCTTCTCCCTGGAAAAACGGCGGCAAGACGAATACGCCGTCATAGAGACGGATTTCTTCGAACACACTCTGGAAATGAGAAGAGTGGAACCGCCGGCCGAGGAAGTCACTTGCGGCCGATGGAATAATACTCGAACCCGAGCCGCCGCGGCACCGCCGGGTCGAAGACGTTCCTTCCGTCGATGATGATCGGGTTGGCCATGGCCTCCCTGACCCTCCCGAGATCCAGACCGGAGAATTCGGGCCATTCGGTCAGGATGACCAGGGCATTCGCCCCTTCGGCCGCTCGATAAGGCGAATCGCAATATTCCAGCCGGTCCGGTTCCGCGGGGTAGATCGCCTTCATGTTCTCCATGGCCTGGGGATCGTATAACCGCAGGCGGGCCCCTTCACCGATGAGCCCGCGGATGAGGCTGATGCTGGGAGCTTCCCGGATATCGTCGGTCTCCGGCTTGAAGGCCAGTCCGAGGACGGCGATCCGCTTGTCCTTGAGGATCCAGAGAGCCTGCTTGATTTTTTCGACGAAGACCCGGATCCGGTCGAAGTTGATCCGGTCGGCTTCCTTGAGCAGGCTCATGTCGACGCCCAGATCCTCGCCGATCTTGACCAGGGCCTTGATGTCCTTGGGAAAACAGGAGCCTCCGTAGCCGATCCCCGCTTTCAGGAATCGGTTCCCGATCCGCGGGTCAAGCCCCATGCCCTCGGCCACCTGCTCGACGTTGGCCT
This sequence comes from Candidatus Aminicenantota bacterium, assembly GCA_016934895.1. Lineage (GTDB taxonomy): Bacteria > Acidobacteriota > Aminicenantia > Aminicenantales > UBA8522 > UBA8522. The sequence continues at coordinate 1,262 of JAFGRZ010000046.1, read as the reverse complement.
CGGTCTTGTCGCAGATGCTTGCGATCAGGTTGATGTAGGAGATCTTCAAGGCCAGGAATGAGTTGGAGGCATGTTTGATCAGTTCGGCCGTATCGATGTTGGTGACGACCACCCGGTTGCGGAACTTGGCGTAGATGCCGCAGAGAAGGTCCCGGGCCCGGGCCGTCTCCACGCCGACGATGATGCGGTCGGGCTGAAGGAAATCGGAAACCGCGGAGCCCTCCCGCAGGAACTCCGGGTTGGAGGCGATATCGAAATCCGTGTCCGTTTTCTTATAGAGCCCGATCGTCCGCTTGATCCAGTACGAGGTCTTGACCGGGACGGTGCTCTTTTCGACAACGAGCTTGTAGCGGTCGAGGTTATCGGCGATCAGGCGGGAGACCTCTTCGACCTGGGACATATCGGCGCTTCCGTCCGGCCGCTGGGGCGTGCCGACACAGACGAAGATGACATCGGCCTCCCCGATGACCGCGCTCAGGTCGGAGCGGAAAGACAAGTTTTTCTTGCGGACGTTCCCGGCGATGAGTTCGTTCAAACCCGGCTCGTAGATCGGGACGACTCCCTTGGATATGCGGCCGATCTTGTCTTCATCCTTGTCCGCGCCGATGACGCGGTGGCCGAACTCGGCCAGCCCGGCGGCCGTCACCAGTCCGACATAGCCCGTGCCGATGACCGCGATCTTCATCTTCTCTCTCCTCTCAAGCCCTGATGACGTTTCGGCGCCTGCGCTTGACGGCGTTCCGGGTATCAATGACCAGCGGCGCGTAGCGGACTATCCTGTCAAAATCATAGGCCGAATGGTCGGTGGCGATAACGACGGCGTCGCTTGACCGGAGCCTCTTCGGAGTCAGCGCGACCGAGCGCAGGTCCAGGCCGGGGTATTCCCTGTGCCCGGAGGAGCGCGGGACATAAGGATCGTTGTAGGCGACGCGGGCGCCTTTCTGCTTCAGGATGCTGATCATCTTGAGAGCGGGCGATTCACGCTGGTCGTCGATGTCTTTTTTATAGGCGATGCCGAGGATGAGGACCCGCGCCCCGCGCATCGACTTCCCTCTCCGGTTCAAAGCTTCGACCGTTTTGTTGACGACATAGTAGGGCATCCGGGTGTTGATCTCCCCGGCCAGCTCGATGAACTTGGTCGGATATTCAACCTCTTTCGCTTTCCATGTCAGGTAGAACGGGTCAATGGGAATGCAGTGCCCGCCGTATCCCGGCCCGGGGTAAAAGGGCATATAACCGAAGGGCTTGGAGGAGGCGGCTTC
>JAFGRZ010000261.1 GCA_016934895.1 Candidatus Aminicenantota bacterium | reverse complement strand
GTCGTCGGGTACTGGTCATAGCCCCAGACGGCATCGAGCAGCTCATCCCGGGTGACCACCTCGCCCACGCGGGCCGCCAAAACGCGCAGCACCCCGAATTCCTTTCGCGACATGTTCAGGATTTTTCCCCCTTTTCGGGCCTCAAAACACTTAAAGTCGACCGATATTTCACCGAAATGCAGGTCATCCGGCAAATTCCCGGTCTTATCTTGCTGGACCCGCCGCATGATTGCCCGGATCCTGGCCAGCAGTTCCGGCACGGAAAACGGTTTCGTCACATAATCATCGGCGCCGAGGTCCAAGCCCAGGACACGGTCCACCTCCTCGCCGCGGGCGGTCAGCATCAATATGGGTGTCGTGTTTCCCTCTTTGCGCACCTTCCGGCAGAGCTCGTAGCCGCTCATCCGGGGAAGCATCAGGTCGAGGATCACCAGGTCCGGCTTTTTCTCGTGCATCAGGCTGTATCCCTGCTCACCGTCAGGCGCGGTCAGGACTTCGTAGGACTCATATTCGAGATTGTCCTTGAGGCCGCGCAGGATGGCCAAGTCGTCCTCGACGATCAAAATGCGTTTCATTCGCCCTTCTCCAGGGGAAGAAAGATGGAAAAGGTGCTGCCTTTGCCGGGCGCGCTTTCGACCTCAACGCGGCCTCCATGCGCCGTGACAATATGATAGACCAGCGACAGGCCGAGGCCCGTTCCCGGAAGGCGTTCATTCTCCTGAGAAGGAACCCGGTAGAACTTCTCGAATATTTTCTTTTGTTCCTGGGGCGCGATGCCAACTCCCCGGTCGATGACCTGGATCAAGGCTTGGCTGCCGCTTCTTCCGAGCCGCAGATCGATCTCGCAGGAGTCGCCCGAGTACTTCATGGCGTTGTGGAGCAGATTGAGGACGGCCTGTTCGAGAGCGTCTCGGTCGACGGATGCAGCGGGCAAATCCTCATCGAGTTCCACGTTCAGCTTGAATCCCTGCTGGCTCAGCGGATATTCCATGGCCCGCGCCGCCGCCTTGATCACTTCGGGAAGCGAAGCCGGCTGCGGCCGGTAAATCTTTTTCCCCTTCTCGATCTTGGAAAAATCAAGCACGTTGTTGAGGAGCCGGGTCAGTCGCTGACTCTCGTTGACGATGGTATCGAGGTATTCTTCCTGGGTCTGCCGATTCTGCAGCCGGCCCAGGCGCAGCGTTTCGGCGAACATCCGGATCGCGGTGAGCGGGGTCTTGAGCTCATGGGAGACGCTGGAGACAAACTGTGACCGCATCTCCGCCATCCGGACCTCGCGGCGGACATCCCTGAGGAGAAGATAGGTCCCGAAGAGGGTCATGCCCAGCACCAGGATAACGATCAGGATGTAGAAGAGAGGCTGGAGGCTGGATTGACTGGAGAGCCATTCCTCCGGCGTTCCGGCAAAAGCGATCTTCAGACCGCGGAAATTCCCACCGAGGTCTTCTCCCGCCGCGTCCATGTCGGTAACGAGATGAAATTCGCGCGGGAAGGCATTGAGGAGTTCCAAGTCGAATTTTAGAGAAGTGAAAATATCGGATAAATTGACGGCCACAAGGATCTGGCGCGGACCGGATGGGGAGAAAGATAGGCTCACCAGCCAGGGGCGCTCTCCGTAAGTCACCCAGAGGGGCTCGTCCCTCGCGCTTCCGCCAGCCGGAGGGGCGCCCAATCCGATGGCCTGGAAATCTTCCTGCAGCTCCAGGGCCTGCTCGAGTCTGGGGATATGGTCCTGGAGCGCCTGCCGACAGTCTTTGACCGTGTTCGCCAGGGTGGGCTCTGAAGCTTTCCGGCTGAGTGCTTCGATGAGATCATAGAGCATGTAAGCCGCGGGCGGGGAGAGCCAGGCTTGGGACTCCAGGTCTTCCTTGATCCGGCCGGCGACTTTCTCGAGGGCGGCGTCTTCCTCGACGAGCATTCCGGCCGCATAGAAAGACAGAGGGATTCCGAATTCATCGTGAATATCCGGAGGCAAGGCCAGGATTTGTTGCGAATGATCTGTGGCCTGCGTCGTTTGACCCGATTTCACCAGAGCTCTGGCCAGAGCGAGATGGGCGTATTCTTCCTGGACGGGATGGCCGGACTTATTCATCGCCGCTTGATACAGCCGGGCCGCCCGTCGAGGATTCTTCGCCGAGAATTCCGCGCTTTCCCCGCCGGCCATCATCCGGCGAAAAGAATCCTGATTGAGAAGCCGGCCGGACGCCGCGATGCTCTCCTCGATTTCCCAAGGAAGTTCGAGACGGTTGTCCCTGACATAGCCAACGAGCACGACTTCAGAATTGACATAGCCGGGCCGAGGCCGTGGTTCTCCCTCTATGCTCGACTCTCCGCGGGTGTCGGATTCCGCCCCCGTGCTCAAAGCGGAGACCTCTTGAAGCTTGACCTTTTCCAGGCGCAGGAGCAAGCGTTCCCCAAACTTACGGCCGAGGCGGCGTCGTTCCTCCGTCACCCGTTTCTGAGCGAGCTCTCTTTCCTGATTGATCATCCGAAGAGTGAAGGCGACGAGAACCAGGCTGGGAAGGATGACAGTGAGCAGGAAGAGGACGATCTGTTTGCGATGGCCGCCCGTTTTCATCAGATCGTATTTCCCCGGATCAGGGATTATCAAAACATCTTTTTCTTTGAAAGATGTCACGAAATTGTCACGAAAAAAATCCGGGCCGATTCGAACGCCTGCCTATGCCAACCTTATGACACGGCCGCTCCGAAGTCAACCTTCGGCTCCCCTCCCGGACTTACCCGGAATTTGAGAGCATTCCTTCTCCCTTGAGAGACTGTGTCACAAAGGCCATTTGTCATTGCGAACGACCCTTGGGAGCGGAGCAATCTCCTTTCTTTTCAATGTATAATGAGATTGCTTCAATCGTTGCGCTCTTTCGCAATGACATTACGACACAGTCTCTGAGGGGAGAGGGCGGGGGAGAGGGTGACATTGGGAATTTCGGAATTAAAGTTGGTGTCCTCGGAATAAAGGAAAGGGGGTGACAAAAAGAATTCTATCGGATGTCCGGCTTCGATATTTCCGCCCTCGATATAGCGCCGGTCGTTGACCACGGCCCGGACGAGCGATCTTCCCTCGCGGTCGTGGAAATATGCCCAGAGCTGGGGCTTGAGCACGGCCGGCGAAAGATGTAAAATGAGACCGTTAACCGCCTTGGATTGGAGCATGGACCCGCTTTCTCGGCGGGCCCGGTTATTGGAGGATGGGGCGCAAGGATGAGAGAGTTTGTCTGGATGGGGGGAAGGGCCTAATGCCCGGCGTCAAGGGCTGGGAAGTCTGGCTCTACTCGGACTTCACCGACTACCAGGTCTGGTGCCGGAATTTCCGTTCCTATCGCCGGGCCGTCCGGTTCATGAAGAAAGAACTGGGCAATGATAATTCCTTCTACTGCGCGACCATCTCCAACGACGCTCATAACGACGGCCGGCCGGCCTTCCAGACCTATTACTGGAACGGCCGCACTATCATCCCCTGGAGCGAAACCTATGTGCTCTCGCGGCGCCAGGCCATGAAGCTCGAGCCCAATGGGAACGGCCAACCGGCGGGGTCCGACTGAGGCCCGCCCGATCATATCCCAAAATTGCCGATAGAAAATTGTCTTAGCGAACGAAGTGAGGCCATCCGGCCCTTTGGGCCGTCCCGAGAATAACGAGGGATCCCATCAAACAGGAATGAGATCGCCACGCACCCAAGGGTGCTCGCGATGACAGGGAGTGCGTTTTCCTAAAGGCAATTTGGGGTCATATCTAACCAATAGATTTTATCGGAAGAATAGATTATTTTTGACATTTCGGCTAAAATAAGCTTAATTACTCTAGATTCGAGCGAACTCAACGAGAAGGCAAGATGAAGATCCGCTACCTCAACAGCCGGAGGCTTTACTACGCCTTCCTGGCCGGCGGCAACGCCGTCATCCAGGACAAGGACTATCTAAACAAGATCAATGTCTTTCCCGTGCCCGACGCGGATACGGGGACGAACCTGGCTGCCACCATGCGCTCGATCGCCGAGACGGCCGTCGTCGGGAAATCACTGAAGAGCACCTTCCAGTCGATCGCCGATGCCGCGCTGTCCGGGGCCCGGGGCAACTCCGGCCTCATCTTCGCCCAGTTCCTCCACAGCCTGAGCACCGAGGTCCATAACGACCAGCATCTCACCGCCAGGGCCTTTGCCGAAATGGTCCGGCGGGGGGTCCAGGCGGCCCATCAGGCAATTTTGCATCCGGTCGAGGGGACGATGCTGACCGTCATGCGGGAGTGGGCCGAAGCCGTCCACCAAAAGGCCGCCAAGACGCCCGACTTTGTTGAGCTTCTCCATGATTCACTCCTAGAGGCCAAGCGCTCGTTGATGGAAACGCCTAAGAAGCTCCAGGTTCTGGCCAAGGCCGGTGTTGTCGACGCCGGGGCGAAAGGGTTCGTCGATTTCATCGAGGGTGTCTGGCACTTCATCCGCTCTGGCCGGCTGAGGAATATCGCCGAGACATTTCCCATCGCCCAGGAACTCCCCCAGAAAGTCCACTCGTTCAAGAACGGTCTCACCCACCGGTACTGCACCGAAGCCCTTCTCGAAGGAAAACGCATGGATTTGGAAAAGGTCCGCGGCCTTCTCCAGTCGTTTGGCGACTCGGCCATCGTGGCCGGCTCGGAAAAGAAGCTCCGCTTTCATGTCCACACCAACGCGCCGGCCGAGCTCTTCTTCCAGTTGAAGGATATCGGTGCCACCGTCCAGATCAAGGCCGATGATATGCGCAAGCAGTATGAGGCCAGCCATAACCGCCGGTCACAGATCGCTTTGGTCACGGACTCCGCCTGCGACCTTCCCCAGGGATTCATCGACGAGCACCAGATCCAGGTCATTCCCTATAACCTGAGTTTCGGCCAGACCCAGTTTCTCGATAAG
>JAFGRZ010000260.1 GCA_016934895.1 Candidatus Aminicenantota bacterium | reverse complement strand
TTCTCCAATCGGGACCGCAGCCGGACCATAGAGAACGCGACGGTGATGCCCAACCATTTGGAACTGGCCAGACGCTATGCCATCTCCGACAATTTCTATTGCGACAGCGACGTCTCGGCCGACGGCCATCGCTGGCTTGTCGGAGTCTATCCCAACGAATGGGTGGAGGTCAACGTCGCTTCCAGTTACGGCGGCGGACGGGAGATGAAATGGGATTCCCCGGCGCCCGGGCCGCGCGCCTTCGTCGGCGCTTCGGCGGCGGTCTATCCCGAGGACTATAACGAGGCCGGTTCCATCTGGGACCATTTCGCCCGCCACCGGATCGATTATTTCAACTTCGGATTGAGCATCCAGTTCGCGACGCCGGTCGAGGACACCCGCGAGTTCAAGTACAGCGGCACCAGGAATGTCATCAACTACCCGGCTCCCGCCGAGCTCATCGACCACACCTCACGGATTTTCGCGACCTACAACACCAGCGTGCCCGACCAGTTCCGGGCCGACATGTTCATCCGCGAATACAACGAGCGCTGGGCCGGCGAGGGCCAAAAGCTGCCGGCTTTCATCACCATTTACCTGCCCAACGACCACGGGGCGAGGGAAAGGCCCGAGGACGGCTATCCTTTCCGAGAAAGCTACATGGCCGACAATGATCTGGCTTTGGGGCGCCTTGTGGAATTCCTTTCGCGGACTCCCTTTTGGAAGAACATGGTCATCGTTGTGACCGAGGACGATCCCCAGAACGGGGTCGACCACGTCGACGCCCATCGCAGTCTCCTGATGGTGATCTCGCCGTGGGCCAAAAGGGGCCACGTCAGCCATGTCCATGCGAGCTTCGGGTCAATCCTCAAGACCTTCTGGCATATCCTCGGGCTCCCCTACCTCAACCAATACGACGCCGGTGCCGGCGATCTGGCCGACCTGTTTGCCGCCGAGGCGGACGATTCTCCCTATTCCGCACTTCCCCCCGACCTCCGCATTTTCGATCCCCGCCGGGCGCTCGATCCGCTCGATGAAGACTTCAACTGGGAAGCGCTGGACGAATCGCCCGTTCTCGATAATCCGGAAACGATCCGGGACTGGATGAAAGAAGAGCAACGAATTGAGAAGATCGGCGGCTGAGACCGGAAACTAACGGGCGCCGCCGCCGCTGCCCCCGCCTCCACCGCCCCCGCCGCCGCTGAAGCCTCCCCCTCCTCCCGAGGAATAGTGGGCGGCCGAAGTGCTGGCCTGCTGGATGGTCGTGGCGGCGGCTTCGATCGTCCGGACCATTCCGGAGATCCCGGACAGGCCGGCCGTGCCGGTGCGCGCCCATCCGTAATACCAGACCGGAGCGGCCGCTCTTTCGTCCCGGAGGACGAGCGGGAGCATCTTGATGATTTTCTTGGCGTTCCCAAAGAGGATTCCGAAGACCAGATATTGCTCCCAGAGCTTGTAGGACTCGGGAGGCAGTTCTTTGAAATCGGCGAAATCGTCGAGAAACCGGTCCAGAGCTTTCCAGAGCTCGTTCTCCCGGGCCCAGGACTCGGCTCTCCTCTTCAGCCTGGGAACGAATATCCCCGCTAAAACAAGAAGGAGAGGATTGAGGGTCAGCACGCCGAGTGGGAGAGTGACGGCCAGAAATATATTTCGGCATTTCAGGCTCTGAGGCTCGATGAACCCGAGTCCATCCGCCTCCTTCCGGATGTCCTTGGTCCACTTTCGATACCAGGACTGAAACCGGGTCGGGTTCTTTTTCAGAAAGGATTGGAATTCGTCGAGCTCGAGGCGCGGCTCTTCCACGGCCCCTCTCCGAACGACGGTCTCAAAAAGGAGCCGGAGAAGGTCTTTCTCGTAGGACGCGAGCGAGGGATCATCGCGGTATTCGTTTTTCAGCCGGATGGTTGTTTCCTGTTTCTCCCGGCTCCCGAATATCCCCCTCTTTTCCACGGTCCGGTCCTCGAGTTCAAGATAGCCTCGGCGGGCCAGGTCGAACAGTGTCGCAGTGAATGACCGTGGAGTGATCGACCGGCCTTCTCGGCGGAGAACCTCGACCAGGGCCGGACGCAAGTCCGAAGGAAGCTCCCGGTAATAAGGGGGAATATCGTTGAAACGATAATCCCGGCCGGTCCTTTTCCAGAAGATGCGGTAGACGAATAACCAAAAGAGCGGACCGAGGATGAGCCAGGCCAATCCGACCGAGATCCCCATCCGGATCCTCCCGGCTTTTTCTCTTCTCTCTTCTTGATCTCTTCGGGCGCTCTCAATGGTCTCCCGGACGAACCGCTCCTCTTCCTTCATGATGGAGTCGCGGTTGCGGAGTGTCGAGGGAACCCCTTCGACCATCCCCGCCGGCCAGATCATCCGGATCTCAACAAACTGACCGGCGGCCAGATTGGCGGCGGTGAAACGGGCCGTACGGGTATCGACGATCTCGGATCGGCCGGAGAGAGGGCCGTGGCCGTAAACCAAAATGTCCTCCCGGCGTGGAACGTCCTCGGGAAGAGTCACGGTGACGGAGACATTCCGGGTCGGCCGATCCCAACCGGCACCGATCATCTTCCAATAGAGCTCGGAGACATCCGGATAGCTGAGGACTCCCCCGCGGATCCGGTAGCGGATCCGGAACGTCCGCTGCTCATCGGCGGCCCTGAAAAACCATTCGGCCCGGTACGATCCTCCCGGCGTCGATTCTTCCGTCTTCAGGGGCCGTCCGCCTTCGTCTTCGACGCGGAAATCCTCCACGGAGATGGAATATCGCTCCCCTCCTCTGTTGGAAGAGAGGGGCAGCGTATACCAGGCGGCCGAAAAGCTCCCTTCGAAATGGAAGGTGCGGTGCTCATCGACGAGGAAAGAGCCGTCGCTTTCGATACCGACGTTGATCCGCACCTCGGGAAAGAAATAATCCTTGGGAGCGGCCATCGATCCGGCGATCGCCGCTCCCAAAAGGAGCCCGATCAGCAGGCCGGGAAAACGGCACGGCAAGGCCGCGTTTTTTGTCGGAGAACGGAGCATCCTCTGACCTAAGGGATCCGGAGCCGCCCGAGTCCAAGGGGCGGACAAGAGCCTATGGTCGGAGACAGAGATCCCAGGTGCGGCGGTCCGGGCGATTCCTCCCATTCCTCGGCGTCAAGAGCTTTCGCGGACCGGAGCTCCCGTTTTGCCTTCCAGGACCTCCGGGTGCTCCGGCCGTCCGGCCGGATGATCTCGACGCTCCCTTTCATTTCGTCTCCGCTCGCCCTGGCCGTGAAAACCAGCCGGGGCAGGGAGGCGTCTTCCTCGCTCTTGGCCGTGAATTCGAACCGGTCTCCGCTCAACCGGATTCCGCTCAGCCATATCTCCTTGCCTCCCAGGATCATGGTTCCGGTCGGCCACTGGAAATGCTGCTCCATCTTCAGGCTGAAGTCCGTAGCCTGTCCGCCGTCAGCCCAGGCGCCTTTCCATATTCCCGAAATGTTGGCGGGAACCACCCAGAAATAGACCGAGTGCGACTGGTCGTTGATCATGACCACCGTCGAGTCATCGGGCTTCCAGGTATCCATCGCGTAGTTGTGAGAGACAATCCGCGTGCCCGGACGGAGCTGTCGCAGGAGAATCGGCCGAAGCCGCAAGTTCACCGAGGTCAGAAGATAGAGCGAAACAACCGAGGCCTCGTGAAAATCCGACTCGAAAAGGTCCTGTTCGATGAACTTGACAAGATGATCCACCTTGGCCGCGGCGGCATTCTCCCGGCTCTCCCGGATCCGCTCCGGATCGATATCGATACCGATGCCGCGGGTCCCATAGAGCTGGGCGGCGGTGATGACGATCCGACCGTCGCCGCAGCCGAGGTCATAAAGGACGTCGTTCTTGGTCACCTGGGCCATCCGGAGCATGGCGGCGACGACTTCGGGCTTGGTGGGAACATACGGGACATCGAAGGGCCTCTCCTGCAGGGAGATCTGCCCGCAGAGGCTTGCCGGGATCATAAAGAGGAAGAGCCAGAGCCGGTGCTTCATGCGACCTCCTCATCTCACCATCGGATAAGCATCGAATATAGGCAAAAACGTCCGGGCTGTCAAATCCATCCTGAATGCTGTAAGCATTCTTTTTTGATTGACCGAGGCGAAGCGCATGGAATCGTCAACCCGCTCGCTCCCATTTTTTTCTTTTTTCCTAGGGCTCGGGGTAGTGGCACGAGAAACCCGTATGAGGAGTGAGCGGGCACGGTTTCTCGACCGGAGGGAGAGAAGAGTGAACGACGAATCGAGCCCGTTTTCCGCGCTGGGAGAAAACGGGCGCGGTTTCGAGGCCACTACCGTGAGACCCTGCGGCGTTGACTTGGAGGCCTGATTTCGCTAGGTTAATCCTCTATGTTCCCATCCGGCGGTTACCTGTCACGGGCCGCCCGCGTAATCCATTGCGTCTTCCAGGAGGTCAGGATGATCAATAAAAGAAGGATCGGGGTTCTGATGGTTGTCCTCATCGGCCTCGTTCCCCTGCTCGGCCGGGGAAGCGTCACGGGCCCGAGGGAGCGCTTCGGTTTCGATATCGGAGCGGATTACATGGTGGTCAACTACACTCAGCTCCTCGCCTATTGGCAGAAGTTGGCGGAAGAGTCGGACCGCCTCGTGCTCGAAAGGATCGGGGTGACGGCCGAAGGCCGGCCTATGGTCATGGCGATCATCACCTCGCCGGAGAACCAGAAAAAGCGGGCACGCCTGCGGGAGATATCCCGGCGGCTCGCTTTAGCGGAAGACCTGAACGAAGGTGAAGCCCGGGCGCTCGCCCGGGAGGGACGGGCGGTCGTCCTCATCGACGGCGGACTCCATGCAACCGAAATCCTCGGTTCCCAGCAGCTCATAGAGCTCGTCTGGCAGATGGTCAGCCGGAATGACGCTGAGACCCGGCGGATTCTCGACAACGTCGTCCTCCTCGCCGTCCCGTCAAATCCGGACGGTCTGGAGCTCGTCGCCGACTGGTACATGAGGGAAGAAGATCCGCTCAAAAGATCGACCCGGGGAGTGCCCCGGCTTTACCAGAAATACATCGGCCATGACAACAATCGTGATTTCTACATGGTCACTCAGCCGGAGACCGAAGCCGTCTCCCGGGTTATGTTTCGGGAATGGTTCCCTCAGATTGTCTACAACCCCCACCAAACGGGGCCGGCCGGGACGGTCCTTTTCTGCTCACCGTTCCGGGACCCCTTCAACTACTTTTTCGATCCCCTCGTGCCGACGGGCATCGACCTCGTCGGAGCGGCCATGCACACGCGTTTTGCCGCCGAGGGAAAACCGGGGGCGACGATGCGATCGGGCGCGCCTTATTCCACCTGGTGGAGCGGCGGGTTGCGTTCGACGGCCTACTTCCACAATATGATCGGCATCCTCACCGAGACGATCGGCCATCCGACACCCATGGACATCCCGTTCCTTCCCGAAAAACAGCTTCCTAAAAACGACCTTCCCTTCCCCGTCGCCCCCCAAAAGTGGCATTTCCGGCAATCGGTGGATTACTCCATCACCGCGGACAGGGCCATCCTGGACCTGGCCGCCGGGATGCGCGAAAATTTTCTGTTCAACATCTACCGGATGGGAAGAAACGCGATCGAACGGGGAAGCCGCGACCACTGGACGCTGAGTCCCCGGCGCATCCGGCGGGTTGAAGAGGCGATTCAAAAAGAAAACATCAAGCCCGAGGGCTACGGCCGCGGCTATCCACTGAAATTTTATGAGATGCTGCGGGACCCGGCGGATCGCGACCCGAGGGGTTATATCATCCCATCCGATCAGCCCGATTTCGCCACGGCCGTGAAGTTTGTCAACACCCTTATCAAAAGCGGGATCTTCGTTCTTCAAGCGCAAGGGCCTTTTGAAGTGGGCGCCAAGACATACCCGGGGGATTCGTACGTCGTCAAATGCAACCAGGCGTTCCGGCCTCACATCCTGGCGATGTTCGAGCCTCAGGACCATCCCCATGATGTGCTCTATCCGGGAGGGCCGCCCGTCGCTCCCTACGATAGCGCCGGCTGGACCCTGGCCTACCAAATGGGGATTGCCTTTGACCGTATCCTGGAGGGCTTTGACGGGCCGTTCAAAAAAATCAAAGGACAGGCCGCTGTCCCGGCCGGTGAAGTGGCGGGAAGTCCCGATCCCTCTGGATATCTGATCGATCACCGCGTCAACGACAGCCTCATCGCCGTCAACCGTCTTCTTCGGGAAGGAGAGAAGGTCTATTGGATCGACGCATCCTTGGATGCCGAGGGAAGAACATACCCGGCGGGGACGGTTTTCGTCGAGGCCGGCCCGGAGACCCGGGCGCGCCTTGAGCGTGAGGCCAAAGCCCTCGGTTTGAAAGTGACGGCCGTCGGCGCGAAACCCCACGGTGACGCTTGGAAGATCGTCCCGGTGCGTGTCGGCCTCTGGGATCAGTATGGAGGTTCAATGACTTCCGGTTGGACCCGCTGGCTGCTCGAACAATTCGAATTTCCCTTCGAGGTCGTTTTCCCTCCTCAACTCGACGCCGGAAACCTGAGGGAAAAATATGATGTCCTGATTTTTCCAGGAGGTGCGATTCCGGAGGAAGACAGGGAGCCCAGCGGCCGGTTCAGCTTCTACGCCCCCCCTAAACCGGAAGAGATCCCCGAGGAATTCAGGGACCGGCTGGGCCGCGTGACCGTTGCCAAAACCGTTCCTCAGATCCGACGATTTATCGAGGATGGAGGTTCGGTCCTGGCCATCGGGAGTTCCACCGTGATCGGCCGGCATCTCGGCCTGCCCATTTCCGACCCGCTCGTTGAACGGACCCCGGAAGGCGCAGAGAATCGGCTGCCGCGCGAAAAATACTATATCCCCGGCTCGGTTCTCCAGGCCAAGGTCGAACCGACCCGGACGCTGGCCTTCGGGATGGACGAACGGGTGGATTTCTATTTCAACAACAGCCCGGTGTTCGCCTTGCAGCCGGAAGCTGTCTCCCGGAGCGTGCGCCCCGTCGCCTGGTTCGACACCGCCACTCCCCTGCGCAGCGGCTGGGCCTGGGGCCAAAGCTATCTGGAGATGACCGTCGCCGTTTTGGAGGCCGCCGTCGGCAAGGGCAGACTGTTCCTCTACGGACCGGAGGTGATCTTCCGCGGGCAGCCCCACGGCACCATCAAACTGCTGTTCAACGGGATCCTCTGCGGAGCCGGCGAGAAAGTCACTCTCTGATACCGCATAAATTGAGCAGGAAGGCGAACGGCAGGGCCGTTTCTCGATAGTGAAGGTATTCTTTTCCGATTATTCCGGGCTAAAG
>JAFGRZ010000259.1 GCA_016934895.1 Candidatus Aminicenantota bacterium | reverse complement strand
ATGATCATTCCGGGTGAATCGTCGGGGAGGATGATGACGTCATAGCGGGCCCGGAGGTTCCCCTTTTTGATCTCGGCGTCCATCAGGGAGGCATAAGGAAAAGAAAACATTTCAAGGACAATGCGTGTCCATCCCTCGTCCATATTGCCTCCGTAGTAGCGTTGGTACATGCCGATCCGGGGCTTTTTCACCTCGTGAGCTCCTGCCAAGGCCTCGGACTGGAGCGTCTTGAAGTCGACGCCGGTTTTTTCGGCGATTTTCTGGAGATCTTCTTTGGAACCGCCGGAGACGATGAAGTCTCCCGGACGAAGGCCTGCTGTCGCCTTGTCCACCCGCTTCACGCCGATCCCCTTCTCAAGGAGCAGGTTCACGGCTTTGAAGCTGGCGTTCAAACGGCCGTCCAGGACACAGCCGGTTCCGCCGGTTTCGACCTTCCCCATCACCGGGATTTGGCCGGGGATGGTTTGGAGGCCGCCTTCAATAGTCTCATCGATCGGGTCGACGCGGACTCCCATAAACTCGTTCATGGTATGCGTGGCCAGGTCGTACGGCCGGAGCGGATCGCCGTCCTCCTTGTCGCGTGTCCAGTAGTTGTCAGGATAGACTGTTTTGCCGAGGAGATTCCTGATCAAGCCCATCTTCGGCTGGGCGAGGGAGATGACAAAAGAGCCTTCCGGGTAGAAGGCGTTGCCGACAATGATATCTTTCTTGGCTTGTTTGATCTCGATCCCGGACAGGAGCAGGGTGTTGATCATTTTGATTGCGGTCAGGGTATCCTGCTGGTTGATGGGTACGACGTAAGCCTTGGGAGCGTCTTCGGCGCCGCGGTCCGTCTGCCGTTTGGCTTTGAGGTAAGCGTTCCGGAGGACCGTTTCCTTGTTCCGGGCCGCAAGGTCCAAAAGAGCCCAGGCCGAGATCTTCTGTTGTTCAACAACGTCCCGCAGCCTCCACCATCCGCCCGGCCAGGGATGAGGGAATGTGCTTTGGGCATTATATTCCGGGAATTGTCTGGAATCTCCCTCGAGCTGCTCGGGGTGGATGTAGATCGGGGTCGCCAGATCGGCGCTGGCCGATTCGGTCAACATGCCCGCGATGTTGTGGAAGGGGGTGATCCAGTGCCAGCCGAAATGGCCCCAACCCGGGAACTGGGCGGCGTTGAGGATGCCGGTCTTGCTGTTTTCCTCCAACTTATAGGCGATATGGGCGCCGTACCAGCTCATCTCCCGCCAGATGAGAGGATCGGCATAGGGTCGGATCGGATCGCAATACGGCGGAATATAATATCGGGCCCCATAGCTTCCCATGTGATGATGGTCGATATAGGCCTGCGGGACCCAATCCCGGTACATGATTTTAGCCGCATATTCCGACTCGACCAGGTTGATGAAGTCGCCGTCGCGATTATTGTCGTGGCCGGCATACTTGTGGTACAGCCAGGGAAGGTTGGCTCCCTCGTATTCCGTTCCCAGGGTTTTGTTATACCAGTCGGTGACCATGATCTGGCCGTCGGGATTGAAGCTGGGGATCAGAAAGAAAACGACGTTTTCCAGGATCCGGGCTGTTTCTTCGTCGTCCCTGGACAGAAGATCATAGGTGAGTTCGGGGGCCATCTGGGTGCCGCCGATCTCCGTCGCGTGAAGGCTCATGGACTGGCAGATGACCGCCCTCCCCTCTTTGATTAAAGCCTCGATTTCTGATTCCGCTATCCCTCGCGGATCGCTCAGCTTGGCGTTGACGGCCTGGAGACGGTCGAGGTTGGATAGATTCTGCTCGGAGGAGATGATGGCCAGGAGAAAGGGGTTGCCCATCGTGGAAGGCCCCATATTGACCACTTTGATCTTGCCGCTCTCTTCTTCCAAAAGCTTGTAGTATTCGACGATTTTGTCCCAGCGGGCGATCTTTCTGTCGCTGCCCAGCTGGAACCCGAAATACTCTTCGGGAGACGTGATCTTGCTTTGGCCTGCGGCGATCTGAGTCAGGAGCCCGGAAACAGCCAGTGCCAGCGCCCAAACGCTGAGCCCGCGCAAAGATTTAAATTTTCCTTTCATGATGACCTCCAATGTTAGATCGGCACTTCGTGCCGGAATTCACGAGTCATTAATATCTTGAATGGAATTCTTTTTCAACCGGGCCCACGCTGTTCCTTGCATCTTTTCTCTGGCGGTTCGGTCTGTCTCGGCCTTCCGTTCCGGACCGGACGACGGCCTTCTCCTGTTCTTCTGTTGGTATCGTCGGGGTCAGCCATCCATCCGCATGGACGGATCTCGAGAGGACGGAGCGTTTTGGGAGGAGAAGGATGGTGGTAGCGGGGGTTGGATTTGAACCAACGACCTCCGGGTTATGAGCCCGACGAGCTACCAGACTGCTCTACCCCGCGGTACCGGCGTCATTATATCAGAATAAGCCCGTTTGTCAAAGGTGAAGGGCTTGGAAAAGGCCCCCTAAAAAGAAACTTATTATTTTAGAAAATCTTCTTGACCGGACCGGATGTCGTCAATATAATGGGGGACCGAATCATGGCCGGCTTTTTATTTTTCCTCCTCGCTGCCGTTTGTATCGGCTCGGTCCTGGGCATGATTCTCTCCAGGAACCAGGCCCACAACGCGCTCTTCCTCGTCCTCGCCTTTGCCGGCCTCGGCGGACTCTTCGGCCTGCTCGACGCGCCTTTCATCGCCGCCGTCCAGATCATCATCTATGCCGGGGCCATCATGGTCCTCTTCATCTTCGTGATCATGATGATCAACCTCGAGCGGGGGATCTCTCCCGAGAAAAAGAAATGGACGCTTGGGCTGGCCGGTGTTCTGGCCGTTTTCCTGCTCATCGAACTCGTCCTGTCGATTCGGGGAGCATGGGTGGATCTGGGGACGACCGGAGGCGAGAGCATCGGCCGTCCGGCCGAACTCGGCCGGCTTCTCTTCACCGATTATCTCTATCCTTTTGAGATCACCTCCATCCTGATCATCGCCGCCCTGGTCGGCGCGATCGTCCTGGCCAAGAGGAAAGAAAGAGAATGAT
>JAFGRZ010000258.1 GCA_016934895.1 Candidatus Aminicenantota bacterium | reverse complement strand
GGGGAGATCGTTTCGAGACCGAAGCTTTCTTCCTGCTGAAAATCATCGGCCCAGATGCGAACCGTCTTGTCCCTCCGCGGAGCCGCCAGAAAATACGTCCTCAGATGGATGGCCGCCGGAAGAACATATCCGCTATTGTAATCGGTGTGCTCACCGATGATGTTAATCCGTCCCGGGGCTGAGGCCAGGATCTGTGGACGTGAATGAAAAATCCTCGAGAAGAGATCGATTTTGGAATCGTCCATGGGAAAGTAGGGGCATTCTAGGGAATCCGAGGCGAAAAGTCAATTCGCCGCAAAGGCCGCTTGAATTGGATGTATGTTTGTGGCATCATTCAGGAGGGTTCTCTTTGGACCGATTCCTGCGGAGGTGAACATGTCCGATGTTTTGGCCAAGCTCAAGCCGGCGTTGTTATGGAAGCATTTCTCGGAAATACTGAGGATCCCTCATTGCTCCGGGAACGAGCGCGCTTTGGGGGACTATATCATTTCCGTCGCCAAGAAAAACGGTCTTTCCTGGGACCGGGACAGGGTCGGGAACGTGGTCGTCGCCAAACCGGCCACCCCGGGGCACGAGAAGGCGGAAGGAGTCATCCTTCAGGGACATCTCGATATGGTTTGTGAGAAAAATTCCGACATCCACCACGATTTTTCGAAAGATCCCATCGCTCCTGAAATGAGCGGCGATTGGGTCCATGCCAAGGGGACCACCCTCGGCTCGGATAACGGCATCGGTGTCGCGGCGTCCCTGGCGGTGATGGAAGATCAGACGCTGGCCCATGGGCCCCTTGAGTTCCTGTTCACGGTGGACGAGGAAACCGGCTTGACCGGGGCCAACCGCCTGGGCAAGAAATTCCTGCGGGGAACGAGGCTCCTCAACCTGGACAGCGAGGAGGAGGGGACGTTCACGATCGGCTGCTCGGGAGGAGGCGATTCCGAGATCTGGCTGCCTCTCAAGAGAAAGCGGCGGCGCCTGAAAGAGCTCTATCGGGTTCGGTTGTTCGGTTTCCGCGGCGGGCACTCCGGGCTGGATATCAATCAGGGGCGGGGGAATGCCGTCCGTCTCCTGGCCCGGCTTCTCTGCCAAGCCGAAGAGAAGTTCAAGTTCGAACTCATCCGGATCGAAGGCGGCAACAAGAGGAACGCCATCGCCCGGGAAGCGTCGGCGGACCTCTATGTCGATCGCTCCAGTGCCAAAAAAATGCAGGCTTTCTTCAATGACGCGTTCGCCAAGATTCAAAACGAATTCAAGGTCGTCGAAACCGAAGCCCAGTTTGGCTTTGAGAAAATCGCTCCGGGCAAGGACAACCCCTTGACTACGGATTCTCAGACGAGACTCGTCCGGCTGCTCTTCACCCTCCCTCATGGAGTCATCAGCATGCATCCGGAGATCGCAGGTCTGGTGGAAACCTCGTCCAACCTGGCCATCGTCCATTGCGAAAAAACCAAAGCGCAGATCATTTGCAGCAGCCGGAGCTCGGTGGCTTCGGCTTTAACGGCGGTGCGCCAGAACATCAAGGCCGCCGCCGAGTTGGCCGGCGCCCGGGTCAATCAAACCGGGGGATATCCCGGATGGGAGCCGAACCTGCAGTCTGTTCTCGTGAAGAGGCTTGGAGAAGTCTATCAGAAGGTCTTCGGCAAAGAGCCTGAGGTCAAAGCCGTTCATGCCGGACTGGAGTGCGGGATCATCGGAGAAAAATATCCCGGCATGGACATGATCTCTTTCGGGCCGACGATCGAACACCCTCACTCTCCCGAAGAACGAGTCCATACCGGCTCTGTCGAGAAATTCTGGCATTTTCTGACGACCGCCCTCAGCGAACTCGCCTGATCAGCCGCCATCGGCCTTGCTCCCGATCGGGTTCTCTCTCCGTTGAGGGTCGGGGGATGGGTTCATCCGCCCGTCCGTGCCACCTTCGTTCACAGATCCGCCCTGTCTTGCTTGAGAGTGGCAATCTCTCATAGTATGATAGCGGAGAAAGGAGCGGATCGTGAGGAAAAATCATCTTGGCCTGTTGTTGATCGGGCTGATCGCTCTGGTGGGTGTTTTTGCCGGCGGGTGCAAGAGAGCCGGGAAAGAACCGCTCTCCGAAGAACAACGCCCGTTAGTGCAGATTTCGGGAGACCTCAGCGTCCTGAGCGCGACTCCCCAAGGCCAGGCTCACAGCCGGCGCGATGTGGAGACCGTGGTCGTCATGTTCGACCGGCCGATGGTGTCCCTGGATGCACTCCCTCAAGGGAAAGGGCAGCCCGTCTTGGGATTCACCCCGCCTTTCTCCGGGAAAACCCGCTGGCTGGGCTCTCGGATCCTGACGTTCACTCCTGAGCGCGGGTTCCCATCCGCCACCAAGGTCGAAGCCGTCGTCCCGGCGGGGACAACCGCTCTGGACGGCTCGTCCTTGAAAACGGATACCACCTGGACATTCCAGACGCCCGCCCCGCGGCTGATCAGGCATTATCCTCGGGATAAACAGAAGTGGCTGAGGCTCGACACCCCAATCCTCCTGGTGTTCAACCAGGACATGGACAGGAAATCGGCCGGCGATTTTCTCTCCCTGGTTTCCATTGATCCACAGGGAAAGGAAAAAAAACTTGGCTTCCGGGTTTCTCATCCGACATCTGAGAGACTCAAAGAGGAGGCCCTTGATATCCGGCCGGAAGCGGCCCTCCTGCTTGAACCGGACGTCCGCCTTTCTCCCGGCTTTGCTTACATTGTGGAGGTGCGACGAGGTCTTCGCTCCAAGGAAGGCCCGGTCCCTCTGGAAAAGAGCATCGTCTTCAGCTTCGAGACTTTCCGGGAGTTCCGCTTTGAAGGCTTGGCGAACGAAGCGGAGCTGAGACCTTCCGACCAATTGCCGTTCAAGTTCACCAATGCCGTCATGTACAAGAGCCTCGTCGATCATCTCCGCTTCGACCCGCCCCTCGAAATCCCCGAACACTACGGGGAATGGGATTATAGCAGCGATGTTCTTTATCTGTCCCTCCCCCTTATGCCGGAAACCCGTTATACGGCCACGGTCGGGCCCGAGCTCACCGATGAATTCGGCAATTCTCTCGGCCGGGAGAAGCGCTTCGAGTTCTCCACCGCGTCTTATCCTCCCTCCGTATCCATGACCACGGGACCGGCTGTCCTGGAGGCTTCGGGGGAGGCGAAATACCCGCTCTCCGTGCTCAATGCCGAGAGCGTTTTCTGCCAGGAAGCCCGTTTGACGAAGGACACGATCATCCCTCTCCTCGTCCAGCCTAAGATCTTTTGGTCGGACCAGAAGCTCGCTCCGCGTCCGGGCTTCTTTCAGGTCGAAAAAATGCTGCCTTTGAAGACTCCCAAAAACGAGCGCCGGGTCGTCCCTCTCGACATCAATGATGTGTTGGCTGACAAACGGGAGTTTGTGTTTGTCCAGATTGATACTCTGCGGCCCGAGGACAGGTGGGATCGGTACCTGAAGGCCTTCATTCAGGTCACGGATCTGGGAATCAGCGGCAAGTTCTCGGCCGAGAATAACGTCCTCTGGATCACGAAGCTTGGATCCGGACTTCCCGTTCCCGAGGCGAATGTGGAGATCCGGGACGACTCCAACCGGATCCTTTGGAAAGGCCGGACAGACCGGGAGGGCACGGTGCGCACGCCGGGTTGGAAAGGGCTGGGGCTGAGCCGCCGGAATGCCTGGGACGAACCTCGGCAATGGGTCTTTGCGACATGGGGGCGGGACACCGCTCTTTCTTCCTCCGATTGGGGGACCGGGATCGATCCTTACCGCTTCCGGATTGACTCTGACTGGAATCCCGAACCTCTCCCTGTCCGGGGGAGCATTTTCACTGAAAGAGGGATCTACCGGGCGGGAGAGGAAGTCCATATCAAGGGGATCATCCGCGCCAAAGAGAAGGGCGACTGGGTCCTCCCCGCCGCGAGAGAAGTGGAATGCGAAATCCTCGATCCCTTCCAAAAGACCGTTTTCAAAGGCGCCGCGGCCCTCGACGCGTTCGGTTCTTTTGCCTCGGACTTCATTTCCACGCCGGAAGCGGCTCTCGGCAATTATCATATCCGGGTTACTTTTCGTCGGAAGGACCCGGACGAAAACCTCCCTGTCCTTTCCGGGTCGTTTCGCATCGAGGCTTTCCGTCCCGCCGAGTTCGAGGTTCACCTCAAGGCCGAGAAAGAGAGCTTTGTCTTCGGCCGCGATTACACCGCCGAGGTCCGCTCCAGCTATCTTTTCGGCGGCGCCATGGCCGGACAACCCGTGTCCTGGCGCCTCCGCTTGAATCGGTCGCGCTATTCCCCACCCGGACATCCAGGCTATGTTTTCGGCAATGAACTGGATTGGGGAAACGAGGAAGCGCATGAGGACAGTCGCTTGGCGGCCTCCGGAGAAGCGCGGCTCGACGCCCAAGGGAAGTTCAGGATCCGACATCCTCTTCGCCCGGAAAGCGAAAAGGATTCCGTTTCGGCGACTCTGGAGGCGACGGTCGTCAATCCCAGCCGCCGTTCCGTCTCCAGCCGCATCCAGACTGTGGTCCACCGCGGAGAGTATTCCATCGGACTCCGCCCGGCGACATCATTCTTGCGGAAAGGCGAAGTTCAAAAGGTCGAGGTCATCGCGGCTCATCCGGACGGCGGCCTTCAAGCCGGTCGAAAAATCAGCCTGACGCTCTTCAAGAGAGAGTGGCGATCGATCCGCCAGGCCGGAATCGGAGGCCGGTACCGCTGGCTCACTGAAAAAGACGACATCGAGGTCGCGACCGAGCAAGTCCGGACGAGCGGCGAAGCCGTCAAGGTGATATTCACTCCCCAGAAAACCGGTTTTTACTACCTTCTGGCATCGGGCACGGACGACCTGAAAAACAGGATCACGACGGCGACGTATTTTTATGTGAGCGGCCCCGATTATGTCCCCTGGGAGAGGCGGGACGATGATTCGATCGAACTGATCGCCGACGCCGAAAACTATCGGCCCGGCCAAAAAGCCCGGATTTTGGTGAAATCGCCCTATGAGAAGGCGAAAGCTCTGGTCACAATTGAGAGGGAATTCGTCTTGGACAGCCGGGTCCTGGATATCGAAAGCACGTCTTCCCAGATTGAAGTGCCGATCGGCTCTGAGCATATCCCCAATATTTTTGTCAGCGTGCTGCTTGTCCAGGGACGAACATCCGGGCCGTCGGCCGAGGGAAGCCGGGACCTGGGCGAGCCGTCCTTCAAGATCGGGTATGTCAACCTTCGCGTCGACCCGGCGGAAAAGCGCTTGACCGTCGAGATCCTTGAGGAAAGGAAGGAGTACAAGCCAAAAGAGAGCGTTTCGCTGAAGTTCAAAGTCCGCGATAACGCGGGGGCGGGGTGTCCGGCTTCCCTGGCCGTGGCTGTGGTGGACGTGGGGGTGCTCAATCTCATCGGCTATCAGACCCCGGATCCTTTCTCCGAGTTTTACGGAGAACGTCCCCTGTCCGTCCGGACCTCGGAGACAAGGATCCATGTCGTCGGCCAGCGGGATTACGGGGAGAAAGGGGAAGATACCGGCGGCGGAGGGGAAGGTCAGGCCGCGGTCTTGAAAGGCGGCCTCGCCGAGGTTGTCCTTCGGGGAGACTTCCGGACGACCGCTTACTGGAATCCGTCTTTGTCTTCGGATGAGTCCGGCGAAGCCGAGGTGACATTTCGGCTGCCTGATAACTTGACGACTTTCCGGATCATGGCCGTTGCCCAGACAAAAGACTCCCGCTTCGGCGGTGGGGAAACGACCTTTCGCGTTTCCAAAAGGCTTCTTCTCCAGGCCGCCCTCCCTCGCTTTGCCCGGGTCGGCGATGCGTTTGAGGGAGGTGTTCTGGTCCACAATTCCTCTCAGCACCAGGGGGATGTCCTGCTCTCCGTCTCGGCTTCGGGGATCCGGATGACAGACTCACAGGCCGACCGCCGCTTCAATCTCGGGTCCGGGGAAAGCCGGGAAGTCCTTTACTCCTTTCGCGCCGACGAGCCCGGCCGGGCCTCCTTCCGGTTCCGGGCGGTCATGGGCGAAGAGTCGGACGGACTTGAACTCGAGATCCCTCTCCATCTTCCCCGGCCGACCGAAACGGTGGCCCTTTTCGGAGAAACCCGTGAATCTGCCGAGGAGACGATAGCTGTACCAACGGATGTATTCCCCGAGTCCAGCCGCATCGAGATTCAGGCCGCCTCTTCGGCCCTTCTCAGTCTCACGGGAAGCGTCGACGGGCTGATGGATTTCCCCTACCTTTGTCTGGAGCAACGCCTGAGCGCCCTCCTTGCGTTTGTCCTCGCGCCTCAGGTGCTGTTGGATTTCGGGCTCACCCGGCTCAAACCGGAAGAATTGCGCAGGACCGTCCGCACGGGCCTTGGGGAGATCTTCGCTTATCAACGAGACGGCGGCGGATTCGGCCTCTGGCCGGAATCGCGAAAGGAGGTTCCTTTCCTGACCGGCTATGCGTTGCTGACTTTGCTCAAAGCGGCGGACGGAGGATATGCCGTCGAACAAGACCGCCTCGAACGGGGGCTCCATTACCTGGACCGTTTCCTCAGGGAAAAGTGGAATCCCGAACAATGGCCGTTCACTCCGGGCGATTGGGAGACGAGCCGAGCCCTGGCCCTCTATGTCCTCTCTCTTGCGAACCGGCCCCAGCCGGCTTTTGCGGAGACGCTGTTCAACGGGAGAGAGAACCTCCCGCTTTTCGGGAAGACGCTCCTGCTCAAAGCGCTTTATTACGGGAAGGGCTCTCCGGAGGCACGGAACACGCTCATTCAAGAGCTGCTGAACGCCATCAAAGTCACTCCCGAAAGTGCTCATTTTGAGGAGGACGAAGGCCGGGAAAGCCGCTGGATCTATGCTTCGAACACCCGGACCACCGCTTTCATACTGCAGACGCTCGTCGAAATCGGGAGTGACCATCCCTCTCTTTCCTCCATCGCCCGCTGGTTGGTCGCTCAAACACGATCGCCCCGGGAGTTTTCGACTCAAGAACACTTTTTCGTGTTCTACGCGTTGAACGAATATTATCGGCAAATCGAAGGACCGGGAGGCGACCTTCACGGAAAGATCGCCCTGGCGGGCCAGACGGTGATCGAGGGGGAATTCGAGCGGGATCGGCGCCGGCTTAAGAGGGCGGGGATCCCGCTCTCCGAACTCGGGATTGAAACCGGAGGTGAATGGGCACTCCGGGCGGAAAAGAAAGGGGACGGCATTCTGTACTACGGAGCCCGGATGACCTATGCGCCCCGGGGCGCTCTCCCTGCCCGGGACGAGGGGATCGCGGTTCTTAAGCGCTTCGCATCCCTCGACGGGAAGACGCTGGAGACCGTCCCGCCGGGCGCGCTCGTCGTCGTCACGGTCGAGGTCGCCGTTCCCCGGGAGAGCCTTTTCGTCGTCGTCGATGACCCCCTGCCGGCGGGACTCGAGGCGGTGAATCCGGAGTTCCTGACAGAAAGCGCCGAAGCCCGGAGAATCCTGGAGGCCGCCGGACTCTCCCCGGCCTGGCCGTGGTGGCGCGGGTTCAACCACATCGAGATGCACGACGACCGGGTTCTTCTCTTCGCCGATTCTTTGCCTCCCGGCGTTCACAGCCACCGCTATCTTGCCCGGGCCTTGAGCTCCGGGCTTTTTGTCATGCCCGGGACCGTCGCCAAGGAGATGTACGCGCCGGAGGTATTCGGCCGGAGCCTGGAGAAGACCGTCCGGGTGGCCCGCTTGCCATGAAAAGAAAGACCGGCCTCGCTGTCTTCGTCCTTGCCGGCCTTCTTTTTCTGACCCTTTTCCTTCCTTTTCCCCGGAACAAGCTGGATCCGGCGCCGGTCGTCTCGTTGCGGCTTCTGGACAGGAACCGACTCCTTCTGAGGGAGGTCCTCTCCGACGAGGGCGGGCGCTGCCGCTGGGTGGGAATCGACGACGTCTCCCCGTTTTTACTGAAAGCCACCATCGCGGCGGAAGATCGACACTTTTTTCTTCACCGCGGCATCGATGTTTTCTCGATGGTCCGGGCGCTCTGGCAGAACATCCGCGGCGGCCGCGTCGTCTCCGGCGCCTCGACGATCACTCAGCAGTTGGTTCGCAATCTCCATCCCGGCCGACGCAATCTCTGGACCAAAGCGCGGGAGGCCTGGCTCGCCGTGCGGCTGGAGCGGCGTCTTTCCAAATCCGAGATCCTGACCCAGTATATCAATCGCATCTCCTATGGGAATCAAGTCTATGGGATCGAAGCGGCCGCGCGACTGTATTTCGACAAGCCCTGTTCCGGACTCAGCCTGGCGGAGTCGGCTTTTTTGGCCGCGATTCCCCGGTCTCCGTCGCTTCTGAATCCTTATCGGGCCTTCCCCGCCCTCAAGAAAAAGCAGGCGGCGGTCCTGGACAGGATGGCCGCACTCGCCTTCATCACCGAAGCCGAGCAGGAGAGGGCCCGGACGGAGGAACTGCGGATTGTCCCCGAATCAAGAAGCTTCCGGGCGGCCCATTTCTGTGATTTCATCCTGGCTCACATCTCCCCTGAGGAGCGTCGGGCGCTCAGTGCCGTCGAAACGACTCTGGATACCGGAATTCAGCGCAAGATCGAAACCCTGCTCCAGCAATATTTGGAGTCCATGAACGATCGGGGGATCACCAATGGGGCCGTCGTCGTCCTGGACAACACCCGGGGCGAAATCCTGAGCATGGTGGGATCATGCGACTTTTTCGACTTTGAGCATGGCGGCCAGGTGAACGGAGCCCTGGCCAAGCGCCAGCCGGGATCGACCCTCAAGCCTTTCACTTTCGGGCTGGCCCTCGAGAACGGGTGGACGGCGGCCTCCCTCATCGATGATTCGCCCACCCAGTTCTCCACCTTAGGCGGATACTACATTCCTCAAAATTACGACCGCAGGTTCCATGGGATGGTCAGTCTGAGGGCGGCGCTGGCTTGCTCCTACAATATCCCCGCCGTGGCCGTCTTGCAGACGATCGGACCGGACCTTCTCTACCGCCGGCTTCAAGGACTGGAATTCGCCAGCCTCAAGGAGGAGCCCGGATATTACGGAGTGGGGCTCACTCTCGGAAACGGTGAGGTCAGCCTGCTGGAGTTGGCGAGAGCGTATTCGGCCCTGGCCAGACTCGGCCTCCATATCCGGGAAAAATCAATCCTCCGGATGGTCGGGAAAGACACCCGGGATGTCCGCCGGCCGGATGAGGTCCCTTCCAGGCGCGTCTTCTCGCCCGAGGTCGCCTATATCGTCACCCATATCCTTTCCGACCCGGACGCCCGCATTCCGGCCTTCGGCTATCATAGCCCGCTGGCTTTTCCATTTCCCGTGGCGGCCAAGACAGGGACATCCAAAGATTTCCGGGACAACTGGGCGGTCGGTTACACTCCCGGATACACGGTCGGAGTCTGGATGGGCAATTTTGACGGCCGGCCCATGCACAATGTCTCGGGCATCACGGGAAGCGGACCCCTTTTCAGGGATATCATGCTCTTCCTTCACAGAGACAATCCGAGCGGAGAATTTGTCAGGCCGGACGGCGTCACCACGGCGCTGGTCTGTCCGCTCTCGGGGAAGATTCCGACGGCGTTTTGCCCGGGCGCCGTTCAAGAGGTTTTCATAAAAGGGACCGAGCCGAACGAGGTCTGTTCACATCATGGGCCGACGCCCGCTCTCAACCCGGCGAGCGGCGGATGGACGCCGGACCAAGACCCCTCTTTTTTTCAGATCTCTTTCCCTCGAAACGGCGACGTTTTTAAAATCGATCCCGTCCTCCGGCAGGAGCATCAACGCGTCAGGCTCAAGGTGGACGTTTCCCGAACGCGCGAAATCGATCAGGTGGAATGGTGGATCAACGGCAGCCGGGCGGGAGTCGCGGGATCGCCGTTCGTTTTTTTCTGGCATCTCCGGCCGGGTTCTTATACAATCAAAGCGGTCGCGGTCAAGGACGGAGCCCGGCTGGAGAGTCGGTCGGTCAAGATCACCGTCCTGGCCTGAATTTCAAAGTCCAGGAGGGCCGGGAATGAGAAGACGCCACGCCCTGCTCGCGATGGTCAGCGGCCTGGTGCTGTCCAAGCATCGGGCGTTCGCTCAATCAGGAGGTCAAAAAGCCATGAAGCAAGAAGAAGTCAAAACGGACCGGGCTCCCAAGGCCATCGGCCCGTATTCTCAGGCGGTTGTCGCCGGTGGGTTCGTTTTTTGTTCGGGGCAGATCGCCATCGATCCATCCACCGGCGAGCTCTCGACGGGAGGGATTGAAGATCAGACGCGGCGTGTCCTGAAAAACCTTGGGGCCGTGCTCGAAGCGGCCGGAAGTTCCTTTGACCGGGTGGTCAAGGCCACCGTCTTCCTCCAGGACATGAACGATTTCAGCCGCATGAATGAGGTCTATGCGGAGTTCTTCAAGACGCCGTTCCCGGCGCGCGCCGCTGTCCAGGTCGCCCGTCTGCCCCGCGACGTCAGAATCGAGATCGAAGCCATCGCCCTGGTTGAATAAGGCAGCTGCTCGCGCTTCCAAAAGGCTGTCCATCCACTGAACGGCGCACCGAACTCAAGGCCGGCCCCCTAAGCGTAGAACTCCCTGATGGTTTCAACGATATAATCCTGCTGCTCGGGGGTCAATTCGGGATAGATCGGCAAGGCCAGGACTTCCCGGGCCGCTCTCTCCGAGACGGG
>JAFGRZ010000257.1 GCA_016934895.1 Candidatus Aminicenantota bacterium | reverse complement strand
TGAGGGGGGAGGGTGCGGGAGAGGGTGAAATTAATAGGACCGTCCCCATTTATTTTGTATAATCGGGCGCGGAAAAGATCATGCCCGGCGGAAAGCTTAGCATCCCGGCTCTCGACTTCGTCATCATCATCGCCTACCTGATCGGCATTCTGGCGGTCGGCGTCCTCTCGGTCCGGCGCCTCAAGCTCACCAGTCAAGTCTACTTTCTGGCCGGGCGTTCGCTACCATGGGGAATGGTCGGCGCCGCGCTCTTCGCTTCCAACATCTCGACGATCCACCTCGTCGGGCTTGCCGCATCGGGCTACAACGAGGGCCTGGTCTGGGGGAATTTCGAGTGGATGGCCACTTTCACCCTCATCCTGCTCGGCCTCGTTTTCGCGCCCTTTTATTTCAAGAGCCGGATCTCCACCCTGCCCGAATTCCTCGAGAAGCGGTACAGTCCAGCGGCGCGGATGTTCCTGGCCTTCATGGCCATCCTGGCCGCCCTGTTCATCCACATCGGGATGAGCCTCTATGCCGGCGCCGCCGTCTTCAAGCAGTTCTTCGGCATCGGGGTGGTCACTTCGATCGTCATCATCTCCGTGATCACCGCCATCTATACCGTCCTGGGCGGGCTCAAGGCCGTGGTCGTGACGGAAACTATCCAGACCGTGATCCTGATCCTCGGCGCCGTGCTGGTGACCGTGTTCGCCATCCTGGCCCTTCAGGACCAGGGGATCCACAGCCTGGCCGATCTTAAGGCGGCCGTTAAGCCCGACCAGCTCAGCATGCTCCAGTCGCACAGCCCGGCGGGCCTGGCCTGGTACGCCGTCTTCCTCGGTTATCCGATCCTCGGCGTCTGGTACTGGTGTTCCGACCAGACGATCGTGCAGCGGGTTCTGGGCGCCAGGACCCAGCAGGATGCCCAACTCGGACCGCTTTTTGCCGGAGGGCTCAAGATCCTGCCCGTTTTCATCATGGTCTTCCCGGGAGTTCTCGGCTATGTTCTTTTCCGGGGGACGATCGGCGCGGACAGCAACCAGACGCTTCCCGTCCTGATCAGCCAGTTGATCCCGACGGGGCTCAAGGGGCTGATCTCGGCCGGCCTGCTGGCCGCCCTGATGAGCACGATCGCCGCCGCCCTCAACAGCTCGGCCACCCTGGTGGCCGTCGACATCGTCAAGCGCTGGAGGCCGTCGATCTCGGATGAACGAACGGTCCGGATCGGCCGCTGGAGCGCCGTCCTGGTCATGTTCGTGGCCATGGCCTGGTCGACCCAGGGCAACCGCTACTCCAGCATTTTCGAGGCGATCAACGCCATCGCCTCACACCTCGCCCCTCCGATAACGACCGTTTTTCTCTGGGGGATTTTCTGGAAGCGGGGAACAAAGCAGGCGGCCCTGACCACCTTGATCACCGGGTTTTCTCTGGGAGCGCTGGCTTTTCTTTTTGACATGCCGGTCATTGGTCACGAAAAGCTCCTGACCCACGGGCTCGGGATCCCCTTCATGATGCAGGCCTGGTGGATGTTCTGTCTCTGCAGCCTGATTTTCGTTATCGTCAGCCTGTTGACGCCGCGTCCCGATCCGGTTCAGGTGGAAGCGATGACCTGGAAGAACCCGCTCCAGGTCATCGCCGGCGGACGGATAAAGGGACGATCCGACCCGCGGCTCTGGGCGGGCGTCCTCCTGGCGATCATGATCATCCTGTATTATCTCCTCCGCTAGGCCGGAGGCTGCTGTGGGGATTCGAGTCGTCAATGGGAGAAAAAGAAGCGCGGCCCGACGATAGAAAAAGATTCGTCATCGTTGGGCTGGAGGAAAGTCTATGAAAACATTCAACTATTTCCAACCGACGGAGATCCGCTTCGGGAGCGGCCGCCTGAGCGAGGTCGGCCAGGCCGTCGCGCGCTGGGGCAAAAGATGCCTCCTCGTCACCGTGCCGGAATTCCCGCCGTTTGCCCCGCTCTATGCCAGAGTCAAAGAGCTTCTTTGGGACGCCGGTCTGAAAGTCGCTCACTTCGACGGCGTCGTCCCCAACCCGACGACCGAGGTGATCACGGCGGGAGCGCGCCTGGCCAAGGAGCACGGGGTCGATGTCGTCCTGGGGATGGGCGGGGGCTCGAGCATGGACTCGGCCAAGGCCATCGCCGTCGAAGCCACTCACCCGGGGACGGCCTGGGATTATCTATTTTTCCGGGACAAACAGCCGTCCGAAAAAACGCTTCCGGTCGTGACCGCGACAACGACTTCGGGGACGGGATCACAGGTGACGCAGGTCGCGGTGGTCACAAACACAAAGGAGAAGAACAAGTCCGCCCTCTACAACTCAATTCTCTATCCCAAAATCAGCATCGTCGACCCGGAGCTCGTCCGGACGGCGCCCCCGGACGTCACGGCTTCGACCGGATTCGATGTTTTCGCCCACGCCTTCGAGAGCTATATCAATCCCGGTGGTTCAGCCTACACCGATTTGATGGCCTTAGAGGCAATCGGGTTGGTCGTCGACCATCTCCCCAAAGCCGTTAGAAACGGCACCGACCTCGTAGCACGCACCCACATGGCCTGGGCCGACACCCTGGCCGGCCTTTGCATCGCTAATGCGGGTGTCACCCTCCCTCACGGGATCGGCATGGCCATGAGCGGACTCTATCCCCAGGTGGCCCACGGCCGGGCCCTGGCCGCGGTCTATCCGGCGATGATGCGCTACACCTGGCAGGCGGCCGAGCCCAAGTTCGCCGCCGTCGCCCGGCTGCTCGATCCCTTCCTGCAGCCGCTGAGCGACGGCGAAGCCGCCCACCGGTCGGGGGAAGCAGTCGACCGCTTTCTCAAGAGCATCAACCTCTGGACGCGCCTCGAAGACCTGGATATCCCTGAGGACGAGGTCCGAAGGTTGGCGGAAGCATCGCTCGTCCTCCCGGATTACAAAAATCATCCCCGGGTGGCCAGCATGGATGAAGTTATCGACCTTCTGAAAAAAAGCTACCGCGATGAACCGGAAAATTCCTAAAGATTCCCCCTCTCCTCCATCCTCGCCCACCGCGGGGGTAGGAAGCTTGCCTTTCCACAAAGGAGGCGGACAACGATGAAACAAGCCGTTCTTATCGA
>JAFGRZ010000006.1 GCA_016934895.1 Candidatus Aminicenantota bacterium | reverse complement strand
GCATGTTGGGTATACAAATGGAACGCCCCCCGGCCCCAGAGCTCGACGACGCTCGTGCTGATCAACACAAAATCGACGATGAGAACGATTTTTAAGGCGGGCGCTAGCCGGCGCCAGGCGGCGACGATGATCATGACGGCGGGAATGGAATAAAGATAATTGTAGTTCCAGCCGAGCGGCGAAAACAGCGGAATCAGAATGAGAAGGAACGCGACTTCGAGGACTTCGGAGTTTGGCGGGGCGACCGGCGCCCGCCCCTTAACGATCAGCCAGAGGGCTGAGAGAGCCAGAGCCAGGAAGATGACGAGCAGGAAGGCGAAGGCGTCTCGCGTCGGAAGGGTTGGAAACGTCTTCAGAAGGAATCCGTAGAGGGAAGCGTTGTCGTAGGAGGCCAGAAGCCCGGTGGTCGATTTGGAGAGGGTCATGGGCCATTCCCGGAGGACGGCCAGGTAGCCCCGGGGTCCGTAGAAGATCGCCGGCAGCGCCAGACCAACCAGGACCGAGACCAGCCCGGCGATAAGGGTTTGGAGCTTCCTCTTGAGGAGCAAATAGGGCAGGAAGACGAGGGCATAGGGCTTGAACAGGAGAGACGCGCCCCAAAGGAACCCGGCGACAGTCTCTTTTTTCCCGGCTAGGAGATAGAGCATCGCAGTCAAGAGGAAAAGGATGAACAGGTTGACCTGGCCGAGCTCGATTTCCCGGGCGACGAACTTGAGTTCGATGAGGAAGGTCCAGCCGAGCACCGGACCTGCCCTCTTTCCCTCGACCGGAAGTATCCGGTAGAAGAAGAAAAAAATCCCGGCCAGGAACCCGAATTCCAGCATATACCAGATGATCTTGGCCGCTCCGTAGGGAAGGAGCGTCAGGGGCGCGAAAAACAGGGCGGAGGCCGGTGAATACTTGTACTGGAGGTGTCCGTCCGCCTCCCGGTAGAGCGTTTCCCCCCGGACGATCCTCTGGCCGCCTTGGTAGCAGACGCCGAAATCGGTCATTTCCCCGCCGACATGAAAGACATAAACGCCGGCCAGGAGGACGGCGGCCGCCAGGAGAATCAAGGCGAGGAAGAGAACTCTCTTTTTTTTGTTTTTGGGAAGATCTGGCATCGGTTCGGCCCGGTCGGCCCGGCCAAGCATACCAGAGGCTGAATCGAATGGTCAATGGAGCAGGAAAACCCAACCCGGCCGTCAGGAAAACCCCATCCCCGTCATCGCGGGCGGCCCTTGACGCGGGCGACGACCGGATCGAAACAAGCCGAGGTCGCTTCGCTCACCGCTAGACATCGCCTGCTGCTTCGGCCGCGAAGTGAATTCTCCCCCGGCAGTTCCGGCCATCGAAAGGTCGGCTTCAATGGTCAACGAACCCTCTCGCTTGATTAAGAAAAGGCATGATGAGCCGTCTGCTCTTTTCTGCCGTCCGGTTGATGCGCTAAAATGACAGGACTGTGCTAAAATGGGAGCCCTCAGATGAGATCATCGCAGAGCAGGCTTTTGGCCATGCGCGCTGGAAAGGAAAAATAATGACGCTCAGAAAATTGTTTTTGTCCCTTATCCCTTGCATTCTTGGGCCCATTCTCCTTCTGGCCGGCTTCCGGCAAGAGACCGTCGGGGAGGACCTGGCGATGAAGGCCCGGCGCATTCACGACCGTGTCCTCACCGTGGACACGCACTGCGACACACCGATGCGGCTTCTCCGAGGCGGAAACTGGGATATCGGCGTCCGGCACGCTTCCGGCGACCGGGCCTCCGGAAAAGTTGACCTTCCCCGGATGGTCGAGGGCGGATTGGACGCGGAATTCTTCGCCGTATTCATCGGTCAGGGAGAGCGCACCGAAGAGGGGTATGCCCGGGCGAAGGAGTGGGCGCTCAAAACACTCGACGCCATCCACGCGATGGGCGAAAAATATCCGGACCTCGTCGGCCTGGCGCTGACTCCAGACGACGCCTATCGGCTCGAGAAACAAGGATTGCGGATCGCCTTTATCGGCATGGAGAACGGCTATCCGGTGGGCAAGAGCATCGAAAACCTGGAGGAATTCTATAAGAGAGGAGTGCGCTATCTCACCCTGTGTCATTCCCGGGACAACGATATCTGCGATTCCTCGACCGACCGTCAGGACCCCGAGGACCGCGGTCTCAGCGACTTCGGACGCGAAGTGGTGGCCTCCTGCAACCGTCTGGGCATGATGGTCGACGTCTCGCACATTTCGGACAAGTCGTTCTGCGACGTCCTCGCCGTCACCAAGGCTCCGGTCATCGCCTCCCATTCGTCCTGCCGCGCCCTCTGCGACAGCCCGCGGAACCTTTCGGACGAAATGATCAAAGCTCTGGCCGCGAACGGAGGGGTCATCCAGATCTGCTTCCTCTCCTCCTATCTCCGCACTCCCCAGCCCAACCTGGAGCGCGACCGGGCGCTCAAGGAGCTCCAGGAGAAATACGGCTCGATGAGAAATATTGAGGACGAAGCCGTCCGCAAAAAGGCCCGGGAGGAGTTCGAAGCCATCCGGGCGAAGTTTCCCGCCGAAGAGGCCACGGTCGCGGACGTCGTCGACCACATCGAGCACGTGATCAAAATCGCCGGCATCGACCATGTCGGGATCGGCACCGACTTCGACGGCGGGGGAGGGGTCGAAGGCTGCAACGACGTCAGCGAGATGTTCCGGGTGACCGAGGAGCTCGTCCGCCGCGGCCATACGGAAAAGGAGATCGCCAAGATCTGGGGCGGCAACGTGATGCGTGTTTTCCGCCGCGTTATCGCCGTCTCCGCCGGGCTCCGCCGCTGAATCGGAGCCGGCCCTTTTCCGGATGGATCCCCCGGTCTATCCGGAGTACAGGAATGCGTTCGCGCTCAGGAACGAAAACGATCTAAACGGGTGCTCAAGCACGGCGAACTTCCCGGGATTCTGATCCTCGTTGCGGATTCACGGGACAAGCTGGCGAGGGACCTTACGGATCGAATCCCTCATCCCGGCCGGAGAAAGGGGAAAATTGAGGAAGGCGTCCAAGTGCGTCCTTTTTGATATGGGCGTTCGTAACGCCGCGGCCGAAATCCTCGGGCCGGCGGAATTTATCCCTTGTCCGTCGATTTGAAAAAACAGACGGCCTCTGCCTATAATGACTTTCTCGGGAAATCTCAATGAGCACCTGGAGCCTGATCGATACGATCAACGGCGTTTCCGTATTTTTTC
>JAFGRZ010000045.1 GCA_016934895.1 Candidatus Aminicenantota bacterium | reverse complement strand
GCTTCTTCGGGGTTTCCGGTCCGCACGCCCCCTGCATTTCCGAGCAGGCCGGCCACCTTCTCCGAATCGCTCTCGTTCATCTGGCAGCCGAAGGTGCGGATGAAATAGCGGAATTCCCGGTCGGCTGCGCTCACGGATTTTTTTTCCCGGTCTCTCTCTTGGCCAGGTTGAGATGGAGCATCTCCCTGGCGTTCTGAAGAGAAGCGGGTGTCGTCCGGCTGCCGGAAAGCAGCCGCGAGATCTCCACGACCCGCTCCTCAAGTTCAAGTTCCTGGACGGTCGTGAACGTGCGTTCCTTGGCGACCTTTTTTTCGATCCGGAAATGGTGGGGCGCGAAGGAGGCGATCTGGGGAAGATGGGTGATGCAGATGACCTGATGACGCCGGCTGAGGTCGCGCAGTTTCGCGGCGATCATCTCAGCCGTCTTGCCGCCGATCCCGGAGTCGATCTCGTCGAAGATGAGCGTCCTGGCTCCGTCCCTGTCCTTGCCGATGGTTTTGATGGCCAGCATGATCCGGCTGAGCTCCCCTCCCGAGGCGATCTTGCGGAGGGGTCTCAGGTCCTCTCCCGGATTGGGGCTGATCAGGAATTCGACGTCGTCGAGGCCCAGCTCCCGGACTTGGGCCGGATCAAGGGAGCCGGCGGACGTCGTCTCCATCTTGACCTGGAACCGGGCCCTCTTCATGCCCAGGAGGGCGATCTCCTTTTCCACCTGGTCTTCCAGGTCCGAGCATCCGGCCTTTCTTTGGCGGGAGAGAGATTCCGCCTGGCCCTTATAATCCTTGAAAACGCGGCCGATCTCGGCCTCGAGACCGGCCCGCTTCTCTTCGCTTCCGGCCAGTTCGGCAGCTTCCCCCTTGACCTTGTCGAGATGGCCGAGGATGTCCTCGATCGTCTCGCCGTACTTGCGCCGGAGTTTCTCGAGCGTGCTCAGCCTCTCCTCCAGTTTTTCCAGCCGGTCGGGCCCGAAAGTCTCCCTGTCCTTGAACCGGGTCAGGGCGTCGGCCAGTTCACGCCCGGCGATCGATGCCTGCTCGAGCGGTTCGGCGTAGGACCGGATCCCGGGATTGAACTGGGAGAGCGCGCCGACGACTTCCTTCAACTTGGCCAGGCCGGCCAGAACGGAGTGATCTTCCCCCTGCACGCAATCCAATCCGGTCTCGACGAGGAGCGCGATCTTCTCCGCGTTCTTTAGGATGTTCCGCCCGGCCAGGAGCTCCTCCCATTCGCCCGGCCGCAGACGTGCGGCTTCGATCTCATTGATCTGGAAGCGCAGGAAGTCCAGGCGCTGCTCCCGCTCTCGGGTCTTGATCTCCAATTCCTCCTTCTGGCGGGCCAACCGGCGAAGGTCCTGGGCCAACCGGCCCACTTCCTGTCGCCGGCCGCTCAGGCCGAGAAAGTCGTCGAGATAGAGAAGATGGCTCTCGACCTGGAGAAGGAAGACATGGTCGTTCTGGCCGTACACGTCCACCAGGAAGGGCCCGATCTCTTTGAGCTTTCGGACGGGGACGAGCACTCCGTTCACATAGGCCTTCCCCGTTCCTTGGGAAACGATCTGCCGTTGGATGAAGACTTCCCCACCGTCATTCGCGGCGAGGCCGTCGGGAAGGCCCTGGGGCTGTCCCAGCCGGAAGACGGCTTCGATCGTCGCCTCGGTCTTTCCCGTCCGGATGATTTCGGGCGAGGCTTTATCCCCGAGGATCAGCCGGAGGCCGTCGATGATGATCGATTTTCCGGCGCCGGTCTCTCCGCTGAGGATCGAAAAGCCGTCCTCAAAACGGACCTCCAGGTCTTCGATGGTGGCCAGGTTCTTGATGCGGAGAGAGCCGAGCATCCCCTTTTATCTGGTGATCTCGATCGGAACGAGCGCCTTGTCCATGTTGATCCGCCCGTAGCCGATGTAATCGTCCCTTCCGGAATGTTCGCCTGAATTGACGTCGTCCGCCGAGTAGCGGATGACGTTCATGATGTCGTCGACCGAAAGCCAGGGTTTGAGGCTCTTGAGCAGCGCGGCCAACCCGGCCACGTGGGGCGCCGAGGCCGAGGTCCCGTCCCCGAAAGCGTAGGGGAGATATTCGGGTTCCCAGTACCAGGTCGGAACGATGCTCAAGACAGAATCCCCGGGAGCCGCCACGTCCACTTCAGGTCCGTAACAGGACCAGGATGTCCGGATATCGTTATAGTCGGTCGCGGCGACGGCCAGGCAGTAGGCGTCGTAGGCGGCGGGGTAGTACACAAAATCATCGTCATTGCCGGCGGAGGCGACGACCACGATATCCTTGTCATAGGCATAGCGGAGGGCGTCCCTCAAGTCGTCATCAGGCGCGTCCCCTCCCAGGCTGATGTTGATGACATGGGCGCCGTTGTCCGCCGCCCAGATGATTCCGGAGATGACGTCGGCATAATAAGCGAGACCTTCTTCATCGGTGACCTTGACCGGAAGGACCATGCAATTCCAGGCCACTCCGGCAATGCCCTCGTTGTTATTGGTGTCGGCGGCGGCGATCCCGGCGACGAAAGTCCCGTGCCCGTTATCATCGACCGCTTCCCAATCATCGTTAAAGAAATCCCGTCCGCCCGAAACGATCTTGTCCTTGATATCGGGGTGGTCAAAATCTATTCCGCTGTCGATGATGGCGATGATCGTCGCCGGATCTCCCGTGGTCTCCTCCCACCCGGAAGTCGCCCGGATATCGGCCTTGGCTTTTCCGGTGGGACTACCCGGAGCGCCGAAATCCTGGCCCGTGTTGTTCAAGGCGTATTGGTAGCGGAAAAGGGTATCGTTGGGGGTGGCGGTGATCCGGGCGATGTAGTTGGGGCCGGCATAATCCACATCGGGGTTCCGGCGGAGAGCAGAGACCATCTCTTCGACGGATATCCCGGCCGGGATCCGGACCTGGTAGATATCGAGCCGGGGGATCCTCTTGATCGTTTCCGTCCCATAGAACTGCAGGGTGCCCTCGACGAGCTGCGTGCTGACCTTCGGCTTGAACCTGACGAGAACTTGGTCTGCAGCGAACCGGGGGGCTTCCGTCCGCATGAAGCGCGCGCTGTTGAGTTGCAGGATCTCCCGCCGCTCCTGGGACTGGGGCGTCTCCCGTTTTCTGGCCCTCTCCTCCCGGACCCTTTGAATACCGTGGGCGGAGACGAAGAGGCCGAGGATGACAATGAGAATGGCGAATCTCTTTTTCTTCAAGTTGCCCATTTTTATTCTCCCATTTACTAGAACGCGTAGAGCGTCCGGACCCGGAGCGAAAAGTCCGTTCCGCCTTCTCGAGGGTAGACGGCGCCTTCGCAGCGGAGAAAGAGGCGCTCCGAAAGCTCGAGGTCGGCTCCCAGAGCGAGACCGAAAATCGCCTTCCCCTTGAGGTCCTTCTGTTCACTCCCCTGAAGTTCTTGGACGCTTTCGTCGAGCTTGAACTGTCCCCAGAAATAATCCAGGCGCGGAAAGAGGAATGGAACGATGCCCGGCCAGCCCCGGAAGGCGATGATGGGACCGAAGACCGCTCTCATCCAGGTCGATTTTCCCTCGACCGTGCCCTCGACGGCCAGACCGGGGACATCCCATTTCTTGTTGAAGCCGAGAGAGGCGAGGAACTGCCCGGCCAAATCCAAACTGTAGGCTTCCCCGGAGGTGATGGATTTCTCGACCTCGGCGCCGAGCAGAAGCCCGCCCATTCCTCCGGTTTCGAGCTCGATGGAAAGAGGGAGCTGACGGAAGGTCAACGCGTCGAAGGATGTCGAACTGTAACCGACCCGGGCGGCCACCGAAAATACCGTCCGGATCCTGTATTCGAGGACCAAGCCGGCGGTCCAGAATGACGCCCTGGAAGTTGCGTCCTGGCCGTTTTCAGTCCAGCCGACGGTCCGGGAGCCGTATTCGAATTCCAGCCCCGGGCGGAAGGATGAGGCGTCGGAAGGGGGCCGGGACTGTCCGAAAGTCCAAGGTGGAGCCGCCAGAAAAACAGCAAGGACAAGTGCGCTGAGACATATCGGGTGATGTTTCATGACACCTCTCTCACGAACCGGTCTGCGGACGGGTTCTGTCGATCTCCGCCAGCCGGTCCTGGGCTTTCTCGGCGAAATCACTTTCCGGATAATCGGTCACAAGTTTGGTGAAATAGGGGGTGCTTTCCTCTATCTTATTCCATTTATAATAGGAATCAGCCAGGTAGAAATAGACTTCATCCATCTTGGAAAAGCTGGGGAAGCTCGTCAGGATCTCCGTCAGCCGGTCCGTGGACGCCTTATAGGCTCTCCTTCTGTAGTAGTGGTAGCCGATGCTGAAATTGTGTTCCGCCAGCCGTTCCTCGCATTCGGCGGTCTTCTCCTGGGCCAGCTTGGCTTCTTCGCTCAGCGGATATTGGGTCAGGACTTTCTTGAATTCGGCCAGGGCTTGAGAAGTTTTGGTTTGATCGCGGCCCGGCTTCAGGATTTTTTTGAAGAAGGTCATGGCGATTTGATACTGGGCGTAGGAGGCCGAGGGACTGTAGGGATAGAGTTGGATGAACTCCCGGTATTCGGCGGCGGCCAGGATCAGGCTGCTTTCATCGCTCTTCCTGGAGTACGTGTCGGCGATCGCCAGCTTGGCCCGCTGGGCGTAGAAACTCTTGGGAAAGGAATCGATCACCTGGCGAAAGTACAACCGGGCCTTTTCGGCGTCCTTTTCCATAAACTCCTGCCCGGCTTTGAACAGGGCCTCGTCCGAACCGGCGATCTCGGGGGCGATCTCGACGGGCTTTTCCTTGCAGCTCCAGACGCCCGCGCCGCAAAACAGGGCGATGATAAAGATCATGAAGATTTTACGATGAGTGGTCATTTCAGTCCTTTGCTCTTTTCAGGTTGGTCCAGTGTCTTGATCCATTCCCATTCGGCCCGCAATCCCTCTCCGAGGTCTGTCCGGGGCGAATAATCCAGGTCCCGCTGAGCTTTCCGGATATCGGCGAAAGTGTGAAGAACATCGCCTTTCTGAGGCTCGGACCGCTTGATCCGGATCTTTGCCCCGCAGGTCTCCTCGAAGAGAGGGAAGAGGTCGCTCAACCGCTCCCGGTGTCCTCCCCCGATATTATAGACTTCTCCCTGACGGCCCCGGCGGATGGCCGACAGGCAGGCGTCGACGATGTCGTCGACATAGGTGAAGTCCCGGGTCTGTTCCCCGTCCCCGAAGATCTCCAGGGCGCGGTCCTCGGAGATCGCCCGGAAGAACTTGTGGAAGGCCATGTCGGGGCGCTGGCCCGGTCCGTAGACCGTGAAAAAGCGGAGCGATACGGTCGGCACGGCGTAGTTCTTGAAATAGAGGAAACAGAGCTGCTCGGCGGCCAACTTGGTCACCCCATAGGGAGATAGCGGCTGGAGAAGGTTCGTCTCTGTCATGGGGAGTGTCGGCGTCAGGCCGTAGACCGAGGATGAGGATGCGTATAGAAAGACGCCGAGCGGCTTTCCCTTTACGGCCTCGAGGAGACGTTGCGTGCTTTGGATATTGTTCCGGGTGTAGACGGAGAAATTCTCTCCCCAGCTTGACCTCACCCCGGCCTGGGCGGCCAGGTGGCAGAGGACGTCGACCCCGGGGAGAAGCTCCTCGAGGGCGAGTTCGAGAATGTCCCCGGCATGGAACTCAAAACGGGAATCCGCCGTGAGAGGCGCCAGGTTTCTCTCTTTGATCCAGCGGGGATAAAAATCGGCGAAGGAATCGACGCCGATGACATGGGCGCCCTCGTCGAGCAGGCGGCGGCAGAGGTGGGACCCGATGAAACCCGCCGCTCCCGTCACCAGCGCTTTCATGACGGATTCGCCCCGGCCATGATCTCTTTCAGCCTCGAAATGACGTGCCTGGGATCGGGGGCCTTGAAGATGGCCGCGCCGACCACGAGGATTTCCGCCCCGTCCTGGATCAGGCTGGCCGCGTTGTCGAGATTGACTCCTCCGTCCACCTCGATGGGGATGGAGAGCTTCTGGCCGCTGATCCAGCTTTTGAGCCGGCGGATCTTTTGATGAGTGGAATCGATGAACGTCTGTCCTCCGAAGCCCGGATTCACCGACATCACCAGGACGTAGTCGACTTCCCTGAGGATGTCGTTGAGAAGATGGATCGGGGTCGCCGGATTGAGGACGATTCCCGCTTTGGCCCCCAGTTGCCTGATCAGGGTGATGTCGCGGTGAAGGTGGGTGGAGGCCTCGACGTGGATGGAGATCCAATCGGCGCCGGCCTCATGGAAGAGGGGAATGAAAAAACCGGGATGATCGACCATCAGATGGACGTCGAGGGGCAGCCGGGTTCTCGCTTTCAGGGCGGCGATGGCCGGGGGGCCGATGGTCATGTTGGGCACGTAGTGGCCGTCCATGATGTCCAGGTGGATCCAGTCGGCGCCGGCCTCCTCGAGCAGTTCGACGGCTTCGCCGAGCCGGGAGAAATCGGCGGACAGGATCGAAGGGGCGAGTCGGATCATCGGCTGACCTCCAATGAGATGAGGCTCCGCTTGGCCACGCCGTAGCCATGAGGCGGGAACTGCTTAATGATAATGCCCGAGTCCAGCCCCGGGTAGTAGGAGTAGCGGACGTCGGCCACCTTGAAACCCAGTTCCTGGAGCCGGGCGATGGCCGGCCCGGATTTTCTCCCGATACAATCCGGCATCAAGTACTTCGGCTCCATCTTTCCCTGGCTCACCAGAAAATGGATCGGAGTGGACCGCTTGACCTTTTGTTCCCCGGGCGGCGGCTCCTGGGCGATCACGCGGCCGGCGGCATAACGGCCCGTATGGACCTGGGAGAGGAGCCCCCTCTGCAAGCCGATGTCGCCGAGGATCTGGCTGGCGGCTTCCATGCTCCGGCCGACAAACGCCGGGATCTCGACCATCTCGCTTCCGCCGCTCAGAACCACCCGGATGAGGCGGTTGACCCGGATCTTGGAGCCGGCCGGAGGGTCCTGGGAGATGATTTGCCCCCGTTCGAAACGGTCGTCGAATTCTATTCCCTTTTCCTGCAACGACAATTTCTTGCGGATGAGTTCGCGCTTCGCCTCGGCCACCGTCTTCCCTGAGATGTCGGGCACGGAGACGATTTCCCCTTTCTGGATGATCCGGGAGGAGAGGGCCGCGCTGGCGAGGAAGACGATCAGAAGTCCCAGGAG
The DNA here is from genome assembly GCA_016934895.1 of Candidatus Aminicenantota bacterium. Lineage (GTDB taxonomy): Bacteria > Acidobacteriota > Aminicenantia > Aminicenantales > UBA8522 > UBA8522. The sequence continues at coordinate 228 of JAFGRZ010000045.1, read as the reverse complement.
GAGTTGACTGATGGCGAGAAGCTTTCGCGCCGGCATATTGAAGGCACCACGCTGTTGGGTCACTCGAATCCGTGATTTTCTCGACCAAGATACCACATAATAATAACGATGTAAACACGGCCGAAGTTTCACAGGAGGCTCGGGGTATTGGTTCGTCAGCCCGCTCGGTTCCCCAGCGAGGAACCTCGCTCCAAACTCCTCCTTCGCTCTTCTCTCCCTCCGGTCGAG
>JAFGRZ010000256.1 GCA_016934895.1 Candidatus Aminicenantota bacterium | reverse complement strand
TTCCACCTTCATAGACGATTGAGGATTTGAATTGACTCTCAGTCCACAGAGGCTGAGCCGGGTGATCCTGAGATGCCTCGAAAAGGCCCCGGTTGATCGATGGACCGACGCCGGGGCTCTGCTCAGCGCTCTGCGCGCCGTCGAAGAGCCGGATAAAGCCGCGTCTATCGCTTCTTTCCATAAAACCTCCATCGCCGTCCTTCCTTTCAAGAACATGAGCGCCGACCCGGAGCAGGACTATTTTTGCGAGGGGCTGGCCGAAGAGCTGATCAACGGGCTCACTCAGATCAAGGATATCCGGGTTGTTGCCCGGACATCGGCCTTCTCCTTCCAAGGAAAGGAGACCGATGTCCGCGAGATCGGCAAAAAGCTCAACGTGGAGAATGTCCTGGAGGGGAGCGTCCGGAAGGCCGGACAGAAGCTGAGGATCACCGCCCAGTTGATCAGCGTCACCGACGGATATCACCTCTGGTCGGAGAGGTTTGACCGGGAGATGAGCGACGTCTTCGCCATCCAGGACGAGATCGCGGAAGCCGTCGCGGATAAGATGAAGATGGGGCTGAGCGGCGGGCGGTCGGAAGGAGTCCCCAGGCGTTACACCGAGAATATCGAAGCCTACAACCTGTATCTGAAGGGAATTTATTGGCGGCGCATGCTGACCGTCGACCGCGTTTCCAAAAGCGTCGAATATTTCCGCCGGGCCATCCAGAAAGATCCGGGCTATGCCCTGGCCTACGCGGGATTGGCCTATGCTTTTCTTGTTTTGCATTCATACTCCCCGACACCCCAGAAAGACCTGTATCCCAAAGCCCTCGAGGCCGCCGGAAAAGCCCTTGAACTTGACGACGGGCTCGCCGAGGCCCATGAGGCGATGGGCGTCATCAAGAGCCACTGGGAGTGGGACCTCAACGAAGCCGAGAGGGAACAGCGAAAAACCCTGGAACTGAACCCCGGATACATCTGGGCCCATTTTCACCTCGCCAACATTCAACTCTATCGGGGCCGGTTCGAGGAAGCCATCGTCGGATTCAAGAAAGCATACGAACTCGACCCCCTCAATCCTGCATTCAGCCGGAATATGAGCGAATGCTACCTCCACCAAGGCCGGCTCCGGGAAGCTGAAGAGGCCATCAGGAATGCCATAGAGATCGATCCTTTCCTCCCGATGACATGGATCTTCCTGGGATATGTCTACTTAAGACAATCCCGTTTTGAGGACGCGCTGGAAGCTATGAAAAAGGACACAACCAAGGGAAGCTTTCAAGAACTGAATCTGGGGATTGTCTACGCCCGGATGGGAAAGCGGGAAGAAGCTCTCCGAATTTTGGACTATGGGCGCGAGCGCTCTCAAAGGGAAATCGTATCGGCCTACTACATGGCGCTGTTGTGCTTTGCCCTCGACAAAAAGGACCAGGGATTCGAGTGGCTGGAAAATGCTTACAGAGAGCATGATATCTGGATGACATCGCTGAAAATCGATTTCCTACTCGACGGCGTCCGGGACGATCCCCGCTATCGATCGCTTTTGGCAAAAATGAACCTTGCCTGAGCCTCTTATTCCTTGACTTGCTTTCCTTTCCCGGAGTATCTTTCCGGCCAGAGAGGGAATTCGGAATGCACCGGCCCAAAAAGTATGATCAGACGCTCCCGGCGGAGGGCATTCCCGCCGCGGGCGGCTCCCCTCCCGGCCCGGCGGGCTTCCTCGACAAGCTCAGGAAACGGAAGATCGCCCAAACGACGGCGGCCTTCATCGCCGGCGGCTGGCTGATCCTGGAATTCGTCCACTGGATCCTGATCGATCATTACCACATCCACGAAAAATGGCTGGATGTCGCTTTCCTGAGTATCCTGGGCGCTTTTCTGTGCACCGTCGTCTGGCGCTGGTTCCAGGGGGCCGAAAAGCGACCGGGAAATGTCCGGGTCGAGGTCCTGGTCGTTCCCTGGGTCGTTCTCCTGATAATGGCCGTGAACATCATCCTGATCCTGGAGATTGTGGACGTCCGGGGAAGATCCTGGCCCATCCTCCTGGCCGCGATCATCCTCGGCATCGCCTGGACCGTCTTCAAGGCGCTCCAGTGGGCGGCCCTCACTCCGGAGACGCCGAAAGAGGCTATCCGGGAGTTCGCCCCTCTTGCGGCCAAATCCGAAAAATCGATCGTCGTCCTGCCCTTCAAGAACATCAGCCCCGAGGAGGGCCAGGATTACTTCAGCGACGGCATCACCGATGAGATCATCGCCGACCTCTCGGGGGTTCGCGCGCTCCGGGTCATCTCCCGGAGCTCGGCGATGACCTACAAAGGCTCGACGAAGACCATCCCCGAAATCGCCAAGGAACTCAACGTCCGCTATGTTCTCGAGGGAAGCGTCCGGAAGTCAGGCGACAACCTCAGGATTACGGCCCAGCTCATCGACGCCGGAAGGGACACGCATCTCTGGACCGAGAAGTTCGTGGGAAGCCTGGCCGACGTCTTCGACATCCAGGAGAAAGTCTCGCGGGCGATCGTCATCGCCCTCAAACATGAGTTGGCGCCGGACGAAGAGAGGACCATGACCGACCGGCCGATCCAGAATCTCCGGGCCTATGAGTGCTATCTCAAGGCAAGGAAGGATATGTACCAGTGCTCCAAGGAATCCATGGAGCGGGCGCTCCAATCCTTGACCTATGCCCTGAAAGTCTACGGCGAGAGCCCTCTCCTCTATGCGGCTTTGGGTCTCGTCCACCTCCAACT
>JAFGRZ010000255.1 GCA_016934895.1 Candidatus Aminicenantota bacterium | reverse complement strand
TTGAGGAAGCCTTCCCGGGTGATGTCGCCCTCCGGCAGCATCTTTGATGTCAGGAAGATTTTTTTCCGGTCCCTTCCCTTGAGCACCCGGCCGATGAGCTTGTGCGAGCCCGGGTAGCTTTCTCCCGTGTCGATGGTGTTGACGCCGGCATCCAGCATGGCGCTGAACACGCCGAAGTCCTGGATATAGCCGGTGGCCAGGTCCGAGACTTCAAAGCCGGTCCGGCCGAGGATCCGGTATTCCTTGATTCGGGGAGGAGAGGTGTCTTGGGGCGGGCCCAGCCGCGGCCTCGCGCCCAACCGCGCGGCTCCCGCGGGGACTGCAGCGCCGGCGATGCCGATGGCGGCGTTCCTGATGAAATGCCTGCGTCCAATGTCAGGTTTCTTCTTCATCTGACCTCCTGTCCTGTTTCCGGCGCCATTCAAAACCGGTGAGAGTATATCATGTCTTACTTTTTTTAACGGGGACTCGATATGTTTTCACCTATTTGAGGACGACTTCAGTGGCGCCCCAGCCCCCGCCGCCGAGGTCGGCGGTCTTGAAGCTCAGCACCCTTGGGTTCTTCCGGAGCAGGCTCTGGACGGTCCGGCGGAGAGCGCCGGTTCCTTTCCCATGGATGATCCGGACTTGGGTGATCCCGCGACGCCGGCATTCCTCAAGGTATTCGGGCACGAGAATTTTAACCTCTTCCGCCCGGAAGGCATGGAGGTCGAGAACACCGTCGATCGGGATCCGCACCGGGCCGTCATCTCTCATTGTCCTGGGGACAGTATATCAATTTCCTGCTAGCGGATATATCCCAGGGCGCGCAGGCGTTCTTTAAGCTGTTCATCGAGCTCGACCTTGACGGGCTTTCTCCGGCCGGCATTCTTGTATACCGCGACGACACGGTCATTGAGCGCTCTCGCCACGGCGGACTTCTCGTCAGCGAGATTGCGCTTTTCTTGAGGATCCTCCCCGAGGTTGAAGAGTTCAACAGGAGGGACCGGGCGGGGAGGGGAGGCGAAAAAAAGCAGGTCTTCAGGACGGCAGGGTTTATTGAGGATCATCTTATCCTTGCCCCTATTCATCGCGATCTTCCGCCCGACATGGGACTTCAAGATATTGTCCCCGACGTCGGCGAGGAAGGTCCGGTCCCCCCGCTCTCTTCCCCGGAGAACGGGAAGCAGGCTTTTGCCGTCGAGCGCCGGGCCGGACGGCGGAATCCCGAACTCCTCAAGTAGGGTGGGCATGATATCGATGAGCCGGACGATCGAGCCTAATCTTTGGCCCTTGAACCGGCCTTCGGGGAACTTCATGATCAGCGGAACTTTGAGCGCCTCATCGTAGAGATGATGCCCGTGGGTCCAGCTGTGGTGGTCGAAGAATTCCTCTCCGTGGTCGCTGGTCAAGATGATGAGCGAGGAATCGTAGAGGCCGAGCTCCTTGAGCTTCCCGACGAGCGGCCCGACCAGGGCCTCGTCCGTGTAGCGGATCTCGCCGTCATAAAGCCCGATGATGTTCCGCCGCTCTTTCTCAGTGAGTTCTCTGTAGATTCCGGAGTAGCCGCCCAGCCGGCCCATCAGGTTGAGCGAGCGCCAGACCGGATCGTCTTCCAGGAACATGGTCGCGTAGGGGCCGGGGCAAGCGTAGGGATCGTGCGGCTGGTAGGTATGGAGAAAGAGGAAGAAATCCTTTTGCCTGTTGCCGTCCAGCCATCTTGAGGCCATCCGCCAGATGCGCATGGCGGAATCCTGGCCAAGGACTCCGTCTTCTCTTTCCCGGTAGGAATCGAATCCTTTGGAAAACCCGTAGACGCGGCTGAGGAATCCTCCGTCGGTGAAGGCCGCGGTCATGAAACCCCCGGCTCTCATGAGATCGGCCAGAGTGATCTGGTCATGGGCCATTTTGTCGTTTTCGTAGTAGACTTGATGGTGAACGCTGTTGAGGGAAGTTAAAAGGGAGACGTGGGACGGCAGTGTCCAGGGAGAAGAAGCATAGGTATTGAGAAAGAGCGCCCCGTCTTCGGCCAGGGCGTCGATCGCCGGGCTCGTTTCCCGGCGATAGCCGTAGCAGCCCAGATGATCGGGCCGCAGGGTGTCCACAGAGACGAGCACAACGGAGCGTGTCCTCTTCGCGCGGGCATAAAAAATAGGATTTTGCCAGAAGGCGAAATGCCCTTGTCCTCCCGCCGTTTCGAAGACAATACGGGCGCCTTTCCTTAAAGCCACCTCCTCTATGGAGTGATGGGAAATCCGTTGATTTCCGGGCGGCGGGAGGTCCATAAAATGCTGGAAAAGAATGGTCCGGCCGCTTTTCTCTTCGAGGCGGATTTTGAAATGCACGCCCTTTTCCGCGGGCGAATCCTGAGCGGGCGGCCTCCCCGGATCCTCGTCCCGGACGATGCCGATCCCGAATTCGACCGTTCCTCCCGCGGCCGAGCCCGGCTCATAACAATAGGCACTCGGGGCGGGGGCGAAAAGGATGTTGATTTCCGAGCCCTGCAGCTTCAATTTTCTTTTCAAACCGAAAGGGTTATCTCCGCTGCCCAGGTCAACCAGTGCCGAGGATTTGGGCGGTGATAGTCGGCCTTCCTGGCCGGCTTCGCCCGTCTGTAAAAAAGGGCTTTCCAAAATATTTTCCAAGCGCAGTTCGTCGATGAAGCGGTAAAGCCTGAAGCCGGACCGCTCTTCCTCCCGGCAGGCCGC
>JAFGRZ010000254.1 GCA_016934895.1 Candidatus Aminicenantota bacterium | reverse complement strand
GCCATCCGCACCGAAAAACGCCCGGACGCCGTCCCCTCCCTGCTCAAGAACGAGTCCTACGATGTCATCCTCCTGGACATGAATTTTGCCCGCGGTGCCACCTCGGGCCGCGAAGGATTCGACTGGCTCAGCCGCATCCTCCACCTCGACCCGTCGGCCGTCGTCATCATGATCACGGCCTTCGGCGATGTGGGAATGGCCGTGCGGGCGATCAAGGAAGGGGCCACGGATTTCGTTCTCAAGCCCTGGCAGAACGAGAAATTCCTAGGCACGATCTCGGCCGCCCTCAACCTGCGCCGTTCCCGTCTCGAAGCCAGCCATCTGCGGCTGCGCCAGAAACAGCTCAGCGCCGACCTCGACAAACCCTTCCAGGATTTCCTCGGTCACAGCCCGGCCATGCAGAGCGTCTTCGAGACCATCCGGAAAGTGGCTGATACCGAAGCCAATGTCCTCATCCTGGGAGAGAACGGCACGGGAAAGGAGCTGGTCGCCCGGGAGCTCCATCGCCAGAGCCGCCGGTCCGGCGAGGTCTTTATCGCCGTCGATATGGGCGCCCTGAGCGAAAGTCTCTTCGAGAGCGAACTCTTCGGCCACGTCAAGGGCGCCTTCACGGACGCCCGCGAAGACCGGGCCGGCCGCTTTGAGGTCGCCTCCGGAGGAACGCTCTTCCTGGATGAGATCGCCAACCTCCCGCTGACCCTCCAGGCCAAGATACTGACCGCCCTGGAGAGCCGGAAAGTGACCCGCCTCGGCTCCAACAAGGAGATCCCGATCGACGTCCGGATCATCTGCGCCACCAACCGGCCGATCCTCGACCTGGCCAACCAGGGCAAATTCCGGCAGGACCTTCTCTATCGCATCAACACCGTCGAGATCCACCTTCCGCCCCTTCGCCGGAAGCGCGAGGATATCCCTCTTCTGGCCGAACATTTCCTGAAGATCTATGGGAAAAAATACGGCCGGGAAAACAAGCGTCTGACTCCCGCCACCGTGAAGAAGCTGGAGTCCTACGGCTGGCCCGGAAATGTCCGCGAATTGCAGCACGCCATCGAGCGCGCCGTCATCCTGAGCGAATCGGACGCCCTGCAGCCCGCCGATTTCTTTTTCCCCGAGGAGACAAAAAAGGAGACTCCTCGCGTCGCCGATGAACTCAATCTGGGCAAAATCGAGAACCTGGCCATTCACCAAGCCTTAGCCAAACACGGAGGCAACATCAGCCAGGCGGCCAAGGAGCTGGGCCTGTCCCGGGCCGCCCTTTACCGACGATTGCAGAAGCATGATCTCTAGACGCTTCCGCTTTCAGTGCCTCATCAGGGTGCTCGTCCTGGCACTCTCGATCGGCGGTCTTGTCTTGGTCGTGACCGAGACGCGCCTTTACGCCGTCCATATCCTCCTCGGCCTGGCTGTCGTCTACCAAGTCATCTCTCTTATCCTGTATGTCGAGAAGACGAACCGGGAGCTGGCGCGTTTCCTGCTCGCCCTCCGCTACCATGATTTTTCCCAAACCTTCAAGGACGAGAAACTCGGCCGCTCGTTCGACCGGTTGCGCCACGCCTTCACCGAGATCATGGACAACTTCCGGAAGGTCCGGATGGAAAAGGAAGAGCACTACCAGTATCTCCAGATCATCGTCCAGCACGTCGGCATCGGCCTGCTGGCTTTCCAGAGCGACGGCGATGTCGAACTGATCAATCCGGCGGCCAAGAAGATATTCAAGGTCCCTTTTCTGAAGAACATCAAAACTCTGGAATCATTCAGTCCGGAGCTTTTGCGCACGCTCCAGACGATGAGGCCCCACCAGAGGGCACTGGTCAAGGTCGAAACGGACGGCGACGTCCTCAACCTGGCGCTTTACTCCCGCGAGTTCAAATTGCGGGACCAGAGCTTCACCCTGGTTTCCATCCAGAACATCCAGAGCGAGTTGGAGGAGAAAGAGATCGAATCCTGGCAGAAGCTCATCCGGGTCCTTACCCACGAGATCATGAATTCGATCACGCCGATCGCCTCGCTCGCCTCCACCATCGACGATCTGATCGAGGAGAGCGCCGGCAAGACTCTCCCGGCCGCGCCGGAGGAAGCGGCCCGCCGGGAGGCCCTTTCCGACATCCATCATGCTGCCCGGACCATCCAGAAAAGGAGCCAGGGACTCCTCCAGTTCGTCGATGCCTACCGGAACCTGACCCTGATCCCCCAACCCCACCCGGAGACTTTTCCGATCGGAGAGCTTTTCCAGAGGGTCGAGAAGCTCATGGCCGCTCAGGTCGGAGAGAAGGTTCGCGATTTCCGTTCCTCGGTCAAGCCGGTCGACCTCAAGATCTTCGCCGACCCGGCGCTCATCGAGCAGGTGCTGATCAACCTCCTCTTAAACGCCGCCCAGGCCATCGCCGGACGCGACAGCGCGATGATCTCGCTCGTGGCTTACCAGGACGGCCAGGCGAGAACCCTCATTGAGGTCAGGGACAACGGCCCCGGGATTTCCGCTGAGAATATCGATAAAATATTCATTCCGTTTTTCTCGACGAAGGACGGGGGGGCCGGGATCGGCCTCAGCTTCTCGCGGCAAGTCATGCACCTCCACCGCGGCTCGATCAGCGTTCACTCCCGGCCGGGAGAGGAAACGGTTTTCACTCTGAGATTTTGATTTTTCCGAACCGACGGTTTATTCGTATCTCAAGGCCTCGATCGGGCTTCTGTTCGCCACTCGCCACGTCTGCCCGAGACAGTCTTCATCGTCTGCTCCCTCATCCATTTTTTCGGATGAAGGGGGGATGTTTTGAATCTATCATCAATTTCATGAACTTCTCGACAGCCCGATCCTCAAAACACGTCTTGGAAGTG
>JAFGRZ010000253.1 GCA_016934895.1 Candidatus Aminicenantota bacterium | reverse complement strand
TCCCGAGCCTTCCGCTCACTCCTCATACGGGTTTCTCGTGCCACTGCCCCTCGCCTGGGGAAAAGAGCAAAAGGCTAGCCTATGGGGCTTCCGAACCAATACCCCGAGCCTTGGTTACCGGCGGTGGTACGTCAGCCCGCCCGCGCCCCCCGGCGAGGCCGGTGGTCTCCGCCCGCCCGGGTTTGAACATGGAGGTCAATTGGACCAGTCGGGGAGCTTGTTGTTGCCCTGGGATGTCAGCCGGCGCAGGTTCGCTCCATCGTAATCGATGGCGTAGAGCTGGAGAGAACCGCTGAGGTTCGAGGAGAAAACGATATGGCGGCCGTCCGGCGACCAGCTCGGCGATTCGTTGCGGGCGTTGCTCTCGGTCAGCTTGATGATCTGATTATTGCGCAGGTTCAAAACATAGAGGTCGAAAATGTTCTCGACGCGGGAAACGTAGACGATGCGGTCGCCCGTCGGTGACCAAGCCGGGGCGTCGTGATAGCTGCCGCCGAAGCTGATCCGCCGGACGTTGGAGCCCTCGGCGTCCATGATATAGAGCTGAGGCTGCCCCAAGCCGCTCCGGTCGGAAATAAAGGCGATCTCCCGGCTCGTGGGGGACCAGGACGGCGATGCGTCGATGGCGTCATTGAAGGTGAGCCGCCGGATGTTCTTGCCGTCGGAGTCGGCGACATAGATCTCCGTATTCCCGTCCATGGTCGAGCAGAAAGCGAGCCTCTTCCCGTCGGGCGAGAAACAGGGGGAAAAATTCGTGCCCCGCGTCGATACAGCCGCTATTTTTCCGGCCTCCAGATTCAACAGATAAAGGCCGGCGTTCAGGTTCTTGTAAGACGTGTAGGCGATCGTCTTCCCGTCGGGAGACCAGCCCGGCATATAATCACGGAGAGCGTTGAAGGTCAGACGAGTCTGGCCCTGTCCGTCATAGTCCATCATATAGAGCTCGTCATTGCCGTCCCGGTCGGAGATGAAGACGATTTTTGAGGTGAAGATCGGCTTTTCTCCCGATAGAGTCTTGACGATTTCATCGGCCATCCGGTGGGCGGCCATCCGGAAGAGGCTCTCGGGGACTTGATAGCGCTTTCCCGAGATGAACCGGGCTCCCTTGATGTCGTAAAGCTTCCCTTCGAAGACGATGTCCTCGCCCTCGTTGCCGGTGATCTCTCCAACGAAGAGGATATGGGCCTGGATGGACTCCCAGTCCTTGAAAAAAATGTTGTCCGGGTCGAGAGGCCGGATGTAATCATAGTATTTCCTGGGCAAAAGCGAAAAAATGCGGCTGTAACTGAGGTCGGTCGAGAGGACCTGATGGATCACGGCAGCGGCATCCCGGGCCTTGACCGAAGGGCCGCGGGCGATGAACGGCGGCAGCGCCAGGCTGATGGCCGGGACGCCCTCCTTCAAGGTGATGTAGACTTCCTGTTGGGAGAACAGGGGTGAAAAAAGACCGATCAAGAGGAGGGCCGGAATGGCGATGTGGATATGTTTCATTTCGTGTGCTCGAAGATCAAATGGATTCCAAGGTAAGTTTCTCCGTATTCCCTGGGCAGCGGCGGGAAGGGCGCCGATGCCCTGACCGCCCGGACGGCTGAGAGGTCGAGCGGAGTCACTCCGCTCGATTGCTCGATTTTGACGTCTGTGATCTGCCCGCTCTTTTCGATCCTGAAGTAGACGATGGTCTGGAAGCTGCCCGAAACTCCGGGATCGACGAGCGAGGAGAACCAGTTGGACGACACCCGGTCGGTGATGATATTGAGGTAATACGCGTAGGGGAAATTGGCCAGGCCTCCTCCCGGGCCGAAGCCGGCGCCGCCGGGGCCGAAGCCTCCGCCCGGCCCGCCCCCGATACGCAATCCGGTGCCCAGGCCTGATCCCCCCTCAACTCCCTCCGGAGTTCCCTCCCGGGCCGCCATATCCGGCGTTGACGGCTCTGGCTTAGTGATGGCGGCTTTCTTCTCTATTTTAGCCTGAGGCTCCCGCTTCGGCTTCTCCACAGGGTGACGCATGGTCGGCTTCTCCACCATCTGGGCTTTCTGGGGAGTCGTCAGGTCGCGGAGCGTCTCTTTTTTGGCCGGCGGGACCTGACCCTTGGCGGCCGGTCCGCCGCCGCCCCCTCCTCTTCCGCCCCCTCCGCCGCCGACCACCATGTCCAGGGGAATGTAATGGATCAAGCCCTTCCGTGAAGGCCGGGGCAAGTGCGGCGAGACAACGATCAACAGCAGGAAGGCGAGATGGGCCCCGAGAGAGATATAGACGGCCCGCTTGAAAAGGAAGCGTTCCCCGCTGGCGGTCATTTTTTCCTGCGGGGCGATTGAAGGTCGATCGGCTCGGTGACCAATCCGACCGCCTCGACACCCGCCTTCTTGATAATATCCAGGGTGTCGATGAAGAAGCCGTAGTTCAGCCCCTCGTCGGCCTGGATGAAGACGATCTTTTTCGGCTTCCCGGCGAAATACTCTTGGAGCTTTCTTTCCAGGAGGTTGATGTTGATGACCGCTCCATCCAGATGGATGAAACGGTCTTTGGTAACGGTGATGGTCAGCCCTTCTTCAGCCGGCGCGGATTGCGTTTCGGCCTGGGGGAGGTTGACGCCGATGCCCGACTGCATCAACGGGGCGGTGACCATGAAGATGACCAAGAGGACCAGCATGACATCGATGAACGGAGTGACATTGATTTCGGACAGCGATGTTCCGATGCGCCCTCTCTTCGAGGCGGACAAAGACTGTGGTTTAAGTGCCATAGAGCCGGTCAGCGATATTCAGGAATTCCAGGCTGAAGTCCTCCATCTCGGTGGTCAAATCCTTGATCCGGTGGAGGAAATGGTTGTAGGCGATGACCGCGGGGATGGCCGCGAACAACCCGACGGCCGTGGCGATCAGCGCCTCGGCGATGCCCGGCGCGACGGTCATCAAGCTGGCGGAACGGACAATGCCGATTTTCAGGAAGGCGTCCATGATCCCCCAGACCGTGCCGAAAAGCCCGATGAAGGGTGTGACGCTTCCAGTCGTCGCCAGAAAACCCATCATCTTCTCCAACTTCGAAATCTCGGCATTGGATGCTTTCGTCAAAACCCGGCCAAGGCTTTCCAGGCGGTTGGCGTTCGCCGGGCTCTGGGGATTGGAGCGGGAAAGATGAGTGAGCTCTTTAAATCCTGCTTGAAAAAGGGAGACCAAGGGGCTTCCCTGGTAACGCTTGGCCGCGACGTTCACCTCGGAGAGGTTCTTGCTCTTGCGGAAGGCCCGGAGAAACCTGTCCGACTGGGAGAAGGCCGCCCGGATCGTCCGCCGTTTGTAGAAGATGATGGCCCAGGAAAAAACGGAAAAAAAGAGGAGAATGAGAATCACGAACTGGACGACCAGGCTGGCCTCGACAATCAATCTAAAAATGTTCATGGCCTTCGATCAAAACTAGCATAGGAACGTCCCGATGTCAAACCGGGTCCGGACTTGACAAAGGCGAGCTAAAGGAATAGAAATTTTGTCTTCCGAAGGAGAACGTTTCCGATCGGCGCACAAAAGGAAAAACTTTTTCAGCCGGCCCAGTTGTTGGCCGTCAGCTTCGCCGGCGCGATCCTGGTGGGCACCGTTCTGCTCATGCTTCCCCTCTGCAGTGTATCGGGCGGCCTCTCTTTGATCGACGCCCTTTTTACGTCCACATCGGCCATCTGCGTCACCGGTCTGATCGTCGTCGATACGGCGACCCATTTCACCCTCTTCGGTCAGATCGTCATCCTGGTCCTCATCCAATTGGGGGGCCTGGGGATCATGACCTTTTCCACAATGGTCCTGCTGGCCGCCGGCCGGCCCATCACCATTCATGACCGCATCCTGGTCCAAGAGGGATATCACCCGGGATCGCCGGGCAGCTTCAAATCATTGATCAAGAACATCTTTATATTCACGGCCCTCATCGAAAGTCTTGGATTCGTCCTCCTGTCCTTGCGCTTTCTCCGGGATCATCCCTGGCCCAAGGCGCTTCTCTCCGGTCTCTTCCACGCGGTATCGGGATTTTGCAACGCCGGATTCTCCATTTACAGCGACAGCCTGATGGGTTTCAGGGGGGACGTCTTCATCAACCTGGTCATGACGCAGCTGATCATCTTCGGCGGATTGGGCTTCCTGGTCATCGGAGAGGCGGCCATGGCCGGCCGCAGATTATTAAAAAAGAAGAAAATCAGGCTTTCCCTGCACACCAAGATGGTGCTGGCGTCCACCACCATCCTCATCCTCGGCTCTTTCTTCATTTTCCTGATCCTTGAAAAGGACCGGGCGCTGCAGTCCTTTTCCTGGAAGGACAAAGTCCTGGCCTCTTTCTTCCAGGTCGTTACGCCGAGGACGGCCGGATTCAACACCATGGACCTGACCGCGCTGGGGCCGGCCGCCGTCCTCCTCCTGATGCTTCTGATGTTCGTCGGCGCTTCCCCGGGTTCGACCGGCGGCGGCGTCAAGACCAGCACGGTCGGAGTGGTCCTGGCCTTTGTCCGCTCCAAGATTTCCGCCAGGGACTCGATCCACATGTTTTACCGGACGATTCCCCAGGACAATGCGGTCCGGGCCTTCAGCTTGATCTCCCTGTCATTGAGCCTGATCTTCATCGCCGGGTTCGTCGTCTTGATCAACCAGCCGGGCCTTTTGATCAGGGATGTCTTCTTCGAGCTCTTTTCCGCGTTCGGGACGGTCGGGCTCTCCCTGGGCGTCACGCCCAGGCTGAGCGCTCTCGGCAAGGTCATGGTCATCCTCTTGATGTACGCCGGCCGGATCGGTCCGCTGACCCTGCTCCTGGCGTTCAGCCGGCGCCGGGCGATCGGAAAATATGAATACATTGAAGAGAGGGTTTTGATCGGCTAGAATAAAGGAAGTGCATCCATCATGAAATTCGCGGTCATTGGGCTGGGGAGTTTCGGGTCGAATGTCGCCAGAACCTTGTACGAAAAAGGGCACGAAGTCCTGGCCATCGATACAGACAAGAACAAGATCGAAGAGGCCAAGTCCTTTTCCTCCCATGCGGTCATAACCGATGCGTCCGAGATGGAGAATCTGGAAGCGCTGGAGATCAAAGGGATGGATGTGGTCGTGGTCAGCCTGGGGGAGGCCATGGAAGCCTCGATCCTGACCGTGCTCCATCTTCACGAGATGGGAGCCAGGCGCATCGTCGCCAAAGCTTCCACCGAGGACCACGGCAAGATCCTGGAGGCCATCGGGGCGACCGAGGTGATCAACCCGGAAAAGGACATGGCCATCCGGACCGCTCTTAGACTGACCAGCCCCGCCATCCTGGAATGCCTGCCGCTCATGTCCGGAATCAGCATCCAGGAGATCGCCCCTCCGGAACGATTCATCGGCAAGTCCTTGAAGCAGCTCGACCTGCGCAACAAGTACGAGATCCAGGTTATCGCCATTCGGGAACTCGTTCCGGAACGCACGGTTTACGTCCCCAAAGCGGATTTCGTCATTAAGGACAGCGACATCCTCATCGTCATGGGGGATGAGAAGAAGCTGGAGAAAATCACCTCCCTCTGAGCCCGCCCGTTGCCTTCGGAAATGGTCGCCCCCACATTGCCAACCGGTCGGAATTTGCCTAGAATATGAGCGGAGGTGAACATGAAAAAAACCTGGCCATGGATCGTGATGATCGGCTTGTGCTTGTGTTTTTCGGCAAGATCCCTTCCGGCCGAGGATCTGGAGCCCGGGAAGGCGGCCTTTTTCTTGCAGGGGGGCCAGATGGTCATCGGGCAGCTCGGCGATCTGTCCCGGACCCGGCTCGTCTTCACGCTTAGGGACGGGCGGGAAATTTCCCTCCACCAGATCTGGATGATCAATTTCGTCAACACCGATTGGAATTTCCCCGGAGAGAGAGAGAAGATGGACAAAGACCAGCACTACCTCTTCTTCAGGAACGGACGGATGACTTCCGGTAAAATCCTCGATTTCAGTCATAACATGGGATTCCAGTTCGACACCGAAGAGAGGGTGCCGTTAGGCCGGGTCCGACGCATCTATTTCACCAACGCGCTTCCGCCCGCCTATCAAGATCGACTGGCTGAAGAAACCGAGAAGAAGACGGGCTTCATCGGCACGTTCAGCGGAGACATCTCTTCGGGTGCCTCGGTATGGAAGAAAGTGACACTGACCTTGAACGAGGACGGAACCGCGCTCCTGACCCAGACATTCCCTCAGGGCCGAACGCCTATCGCCGAGCAAGGGACGTGGGCTGAGAATCCGGACGGGACGATCACGGTCCGCACTTCCAGCCCGACGCGGATCCGGCGCGCCCAGGCGGCTCCCCTCGTCTTTCGGCTGG
>JAFGRZ010000252.1 GCA_016934895.1 Candidatus Aminicenantota bacterium | reverse complement strand
GACGCCGTGGCGGTCAGGAGCGCCGGATTTCCGTCGGGACCCATGGAGAGCGACGATACGACACGGCGGCCGTTCGTCAATTTCTCGACATTCCCGCCGGAAGCGGCCGTGCGGGCGACGTAACTCGCCCGGTCGTCTTCGATCACAAACAGGAGATTCCGGCTGTCGGCCGTCCACTCCACCGGGCCTGCCGCCGGCCGGTCAAGGGAGGCCGTCAGCACCCGGGCTTCCCCTCCTTCCGCCGGGACGACGGCCAGCTTGTTCAAATTATAGGCATAGAACCGCGGCTCATCGCCTTGAAAGTAGGCGATCCACTTCCCGTCGGGACTCCAGGCGGGACGGCCTCCGTCCGGGCCGGGAAAAACAGTCAACGCCCTGGGGTCCGCACCCGTCCGGGCCTCGATGACATAGATGTTGGTATCCGCAGACCGGTCGGGATCGGGAGCGCGGTTGCTGACAAAAGCGATCCAGCGGCCGTCCGGGGACCAGGCCGGGGCCCGCTCGTTAAACGGGCCTGAAGTGACAGCCTCTCCCTTGCTTGTCCCCAGGTCGAATATCCAGAGGTGCTGATGGAGATCGCGGAGGTACCCGGTCCGGTCCTGCTTGAAATGGTAGCGGTCGATGACGAGCGGCGGCTTGGCCTTCCGCTTCCAGCCCTCTTTTTTTTCCGGATCATCGTCGGGGTCCGGGTCATTGACAACGAGGACAAGACGTTTGCCGTCTGGAGACCAGGCGTAGTCGGAGATTCCGCCCTTGATGTCTGTGAGACGCCGGGCCTCTCCTCCCCGCCGGTCGAGCAGCCAGACCTGGGCGCCCCGTTTCTTCTCCTCCTCGTCTCCCCGCGCGGCCAGGAAAGCGAGATAGCGGTTGTCCGGGCTCCAGCGCGGCTGGCTTTCGCTCTCGGGACTCGAGGTCAGGCGCACCTCTTCCCCCCCTTGCCAACTCACCATCCAGATATCGGTATCCCTTTTGTCCTTTTCGAGATCGATCGCACTGACCGTATAGGCCACCCATTGGCCGTCGGGCGAACGCCGGGGATCCCGGACCGTCTTCAGGCGCGCGAAATCGTCGAGTTTAACTGGTCGCCTGGCCTCGGCGGCGGCGACGGCCAGAGCGGCTCCGGTCAGGATCAAGAATCCGATCAAGACGATCGCGAATCGCCAACTCTTCATAGCCATGCCTCCTGGACAAAGATGCTCGTTCGATCGGCCGACCGTCAAGCGAGGGGGAAAGCATATCCCCTCGAGAAGAGAGAAGTCAACGGAGATCGCTTCGTCCGAGAAAATGGGAAGATCTTCAGGTCTGGGCCGCCCGTTCCAACCGCTTCATGATGGAGAAGATGAATGCGGCGGACATCAGACAGGCCCCGACCAGAATGGCCCATACGGCCCAGAGCGGCACCCGCATCCAGAACCAGGCGATAACCCCGACGAGGGAGTTGCCGACGGCCGTCGCGGCGAACCAGCCGCCCTGCATCAATCCCTTGTATTTCGGGGGAGCGACGCGCGAGACGAAGGAGATGCCGATGGGGCTGAGGAAGAGCTCGGCGATCGTCAGTCCCAAATAGGTCGAGATGAGCCAGTAGACGGAAACCTGGGAATCGGCGGGAGCGACGAGGCCGCCGAGGGAGCGCGGGCTCTCGAGACCGATCGAGGCCACCACCAGGATGGTATAGGCCGCAGCCGTGATGAGCATGCCGATGCCGATTTTCCTCGGCGCCGAGGGCTCCTTGCCCTTGCGGTTGAGCCAACCGAAGAGGACGATGATGAGGGGCGTCAGGACGACGATGAAGAACGGGTTGAAGTGCTGGAACATCTGGGGTTGGAACGGGTTCGTCGCATCGTACCCGCCGTAGCGGAAGTAGGCCAGGATGCCGAAGCCGATGAAAGAGAACGCGCCAAGGATGCGGGCCACCCGGCCCGACGATTTCTTCAGGAGGAAGACCAGCCCGACCAGGGCCAAGAAAACGGGAAGGAGCCCCATCATGTCGAACCAGAGGTTGGTCGCCTTGCCGACGCTCGGGACCGTGTAATCCCTGGCAAAATAGGTCAGGGTGACGGCGCTCTGGTGGAAGGCCATCCAAAAGAAGATGACGACGCCGAAGACGAGGCCGAGGGCGATGAATCGCTCGCGCGTCTGCTCGCGGGTCAACTCGATGACCTGGGACTTCAGTTCTTCGGACTTGGCTTTTTGGCGCTCCGTGAAATCGACCATTCTGTAGTATTTCCGGAAGCCCCAGAATATGATCATGGATAAAATCAGGCTGAGACAGGCGACCCCGAACCCGAAATGGTAGGACTTGCTCAGGCTGTTGATATAGCTTTCCGAGAACTGTTTCAGTCCCTCCAAGGTCACCCCGGGGTCCTGGAGTCGAGCGATCGAAAGATACTCCGCCGCGTCGGCCAGCTTCCCTTTGAGGAATTCGTTCGCCAAAGCCGGGATCCGGGCGTCATAAAAGTAGTTCGACGCCTTGAGGATCCAATTGCTCACCTTCTCCGAAGCGGTCGGGGCGAACATGGCGCCGATGTTGATTCCCATGTAGAAAATATTGAAGGCCCTGTCCCTGAGCGCGTCGTATTTGGGATCGTCATAGAGGTTGCCGACGAGCGCTTGGAGGTTCCCCTTGAACAAGCCCGTCCCCAGCGAGATAACGGCCAGAGCGGCGATGATCAGGGCAAACCCGGTGTTCATGGCCGTCGGTAGAGTCAGCATGACATAACCGATGAACATGACGACGATGCCGAGGCTGATCGTCCGGCCGTAGCCGATGTACCGATCGGCGAGAAAACCGCCAAGGAGCGGGAAAATGTAGACCCCAACCATGAAGGTCGAGTACATGAAGCCCGCCGTTCCCGGTGACAAGCCATACTTCGCCTGCATAAACAGGACGAAAATGCTGATCATCGTGTAGAAGCCGAAACGTTCGCCCATGTTGGCGAAAAAGGCGACGAAGAGACCCTTGGGATGTCCTTTGAACATAGTCTATCCTCCCTGTTTTAAGTCTCGCGCCTGGATCATCGGACCGAACGCCATTCGGCCTAATATAAAATTTATGTTGAGGCACTGTCAAATCATTCTGAGAATGGCGGGACTTCCAAGAATTACAGACCCCCTAATTGGCGCCGGCGGAAAGGAAGGGACGGACGATGGGTTTTCAATCCCTCCCAATTGCACTAGAATAGGAAGCTCGAGTTCTGGCCATGATCCGTCTCCGCCTCACCGAAACGCTCCTGCGGCTTCCTGAGAACGCCCGCTCCCTCATCCAAACCGCCGTCCTCGGCGTGGCCGCGGGGCTCTCTGCGGTCGCCTTTCTTTTCCTGACGAATCTGATGTTCTCCCGGACTTTTCTTAAATTCGCCGGAGGATCCAGGCCCACTTTCGCCGTCGGCAGCTTCGTTGTCATCATGGGAGCTTCCATTGTTGTCAGCGCGCTGCTCCACTTCGTGGCTCCCGAAGCGGCCGGGAGCGGAGTCCCCCAGGCCAAAACGGCGTATTGGAAGGAAATGGGCCATATGTCCCCCCGCACGACGCTGACCAAGTTCGTCACCGGGGTTCTGAGCATCGGCGGAGGAAACAGCCTGGGCCGGGAGGGTCCCTCCATCTATGTCGGAAGCGGAGTCGCCTCCAATGCGGCCGGGCTGTTCGGACTCGGGCGGAGGGAGAGGCGCAGCGCCTCTGTGGTCGGAGCAGCCGCCGGCCTGGCCGCGGCTTTTAACACCCCCCT
>JAFGRZ010000251.1 GCA_016934895.1 Candidatus Aminicenantota bacterium | reverse complement strand
GACCGAGTTCCGGCGCCGGTCTCTGGAGCCGGAAACCATCTATCTCTTGGAACAAGTCTCCGATACGACATCGAGAGAGATCAAATACTGAGGAGGTATGACTATGAGAGAAAAAGGGAAAATCATCGTTGGCCTTGCCGCGTTTGTCCTCATCGGCGCCTGGAGCCTGCAGGCGGCCGAGCCGAAAGCGCCCGGAATCCAGGATAACATTATGGAGAGGGTTTCCAAGAAGGTCTTCGACAGCGTGGTCAAAGTGGAAGCCCGCAACGGTTTCAAAAAGGTCGCAACGGGTGTGGTCATCGATAAAGACGGCTACATCGTTACCACAGGACTGATCTGGCCGAAGAATAAGGAGATCATTGTGACCACCGCAGACGGCCGGCGCAGCGAAGCCAAGTTTCTGGGCATGGATCCGGAAACGCGCCTGGCCGTCGTCCAGGCCAAGGAAAAGAACATCCCTCCGATCGCCCTCGGGAAAGCGGAAGGCCTCGTTCCCGGTTCCTGGATCGGGGTGATCAGCGTCTCGCCGGAGAACACTCCCCAGGCCACCCAGGGCATCGTCAGCTCGGTCGCGGCCGACAAGTTGCGGCTTAACGTCTGGGTGACGCGCGGCGCCAGCGGCAGCCCGGTCGTCGACAAGGACGGCCGGATGGTGGCCTTGCTCCGGGGAATCTACTCCGAAGACCAGCCGGTCGTCTTTGAGTTCAGGGAGAGAGAAGTCGTCGGTTCGGGCTACGTCTTCAACCGTGCGGAAGCCCCGTCCTCGGGCATGGCTCTGGGTATCCCCATAGAAATTGTCAGAACGATCGTCGCCGAGGTCAAGGAAAAAGGCCGGGTCAGCCGGGGCTGGGTGGGCATCTCATTCGCGGAGAATGACGATGGGCAGGTCGAAGTCGTCGGCGTGGAGAAGGAAAGCCCCGCCGAACTGGCCAAGCTCGAGGAAGGAGATGTCCTTGTTTCGATCGACGGCAAGAAGGTCACCGGGGCGCCGATGGTCGTCTCCGAGATCCGCGGCCGGAAGCCCGGTCAGGACGTCAAGTTCGAGGTCCAGAGAAGCGGCAAGTCCGTCGATGTCAAGGTCAAACTGGGAGAATACCCGGAAGAGGAAGCCAGGAGGGAGCTCGAGCTGAGGTTCCCGCGTCTTTTCCCGGCTCCGCCCGCTGCTCCGGAGACACCCGAGACGCCGCAGCCCCCACAACCCCCCAAGGCTTTGAGGGAGGGGCTCCGGACCTGGCCCGGTTGGGAAGAGAGGAAATATATCGGAGTCTACCTCCAGTCTCTGACGAGGGACCTTCTGGACTACTTCGGTGTCAAGGAAGAATCAGGCCTCCTCGTGAACCGTCTGACCAAGGACGGGCCGGCCGATAAAGCCGGGCTCAAGGTCGGTGACGTGATCGTCCGGGTGGACGGCCGGACAGTCGAGACGACCGGCGGCCTGAGCGAGCTTCTCCAGGGGAAAAAGAAGGGCGACAAGGTGAAGATCGAGATCGTCCGGGACAAGAAACCGAAGAGCCTCGAGGTCACCGTCGAGGAGGAGGAAGGGCCGAGCCTCACCCGTTCTTTTGGCGCGTGGCCTTTTTCCGAGGCCTATGGAAACATGTCGAAGGAGTTGCTCCGGCAGTACGAGAGGTCGCGTGACGTCTACGAAAAAGAAAGCGTTGAATCCAGGGAAAAGCTGAAGAAGCTGACCGAGGAGATGTCGAAAAAATCCATCGATACTTACAGGAAAGGCCAAGAGTTCTACCAGCAGTACTTGGATAAGGACAAACTGAAAAAAATGATCAGCAGGTGGGACGGGGTTGTCTTCCGGGTTTGAAACAGGACGAGACCGAGCGCTTAGCTCTTGTCTCCATTTCTCAGGGGGCCGGCCCGCTAGGGAAGGCCCCTTTTTTTTCGTCTTTCCGGCTTTTTCTTGATTTCCTCCTTGCCCACCCACTCCCGGAGATAGCGCTCGAATTCCTTATCGCCGAGACGCCGGCGGTCATAGAATCCCTGTGCCCGGCGCTGTTTCAGCGCCTCAAAGAGAATGACTCCGACCGAAACGGAGAGGTTGAGGCTCTGGACCATTCCCAGCATGGGAATGCGGATCCTGTGATCGGCCAATTTCAGCGCCTGGGGCGAAACCCCTTCCGATTCGCTCCCGAAAACGATGGCCAGAGGGAGAGAATAATCCATCTCGGTGTACTCGACGGCGTCCGGGCCGAGATGGGTGACCGCGACCTGGAATCCCTGGGCCTTGAGGGGAAGGAGGCAGGCTTCGAGGGATTCGTGAATACGGATGTCCAGCCATTTTTCCGCCCGCGTGGAGATCGCCTTGTTGATGCCCAGGAGTTCGGGATTGGGGGAAACGAAATCGAGATGAAGGATTCCGGCGGCGTCGCAGGTGCGGACGACTGCCGAGGCGTTGTGAGCGATGGCGACGCCCTCGAGGACCACCCGGAGGTCCGGTTGGCGAAGCGAAAGAAGGCGCTTGACCCTTTCGGTCCTCCGGTCTGTCGGCACGGCTCCGAATATATCAGACGGGCGTCACTGTTTCAACAGGAGCAGCTTGGCGGCCAGGACGACCCACACAACGATGGTCCCGTAGAGGGCCCTGTACTCCTTGTTCTGCTTGTATAAAGACCAACGGAATCGTCCGGTGGCCGCGCTGTGCTTCCACGGGTTCGGAAAAAAGAGTGGGACTTTTTTCCCGTAGGCCTCGTATTGACGGGGGAAGAGGTTTTTCATCCGCTCCCTTTCCCGCCGGATGATCAGCGGATAAAAAACGGCGAAGTAGGCGACGCACAGTCCCAGAACCCACCAGGAACGGGCCCCCGCCGTGATCCCGGTCCCGAGGAGAAAATTTCCCAGATAGAGGGGGTTTCGCGAATAGCGGTACGGGCCGGAGACGGCCAGCTCTTTCTCCTTGCGCAGATGCCCGGATGCCCAGGCCCGGATGACAAGGCCGAGGACGCAGATCAGGACGCCGGTGAGAATCGAACCCCAAGTGGGACGGGCGAGCAGGATGACGGCCAGGGCGAGAAAAAGTCCGGCCCGGACGCGGAGGCGATTCAATATCTCCTGGAGGCTTGTTTTAGCCATGGCTCGACCACTGTTCCTTGATGGCGGCGGCCGCCTCATTCGGAGTGATGGCCCGGAGGCATTCGAGGGTGGGACAGGTCTTTTTGTAGCATGGATTGCAGTCCTGCTTATGAAAAAGCACCTTGTCCCGCGATCGAAACGGGCCGTTGCGCAAAGGGTTGGTGGGTCCGAAAAACGCCACCACGGGCACATCCAATGCGCAGGCGACCTGAAGGGCGAACGTGTCGCCGCTGACCAGCAGGGAGGCCGAGCGGATGAGAGCGATGACTTCCATAATGGAGAAAAAAGGGGCCACCGCTGCATCGGTCTTGGACGCGACCTCTTCGGCAAGCCGCTTCTCATCTTCGTTTCCCCAGAGGAGAAGAGAGAAAGCATCTGCGATCTCGGCCCGGTTGATCGTTTCCGCCCATTCGTCCGGGAACCAGCGCTTCGTCTCCCAGCCGGCCCCCACGTTGAAAACAACCAGCCTTTGTTTTTCCCCGCATCCCATCCCGCCGAGCTTCGTTTGGAGCGAACGAGAGATTTCATCGGGAACGCGGATGGGAAAGTCGTAATTTGTCTCCTTGATGCCCAGACGTTCGAGGATCCGCAGATTCTTGGAGATGACATGCCCCTCTTCTTCGGCCACCGGATCCGGCCTTTCGGTGTAGAATAGGGAAGCCCAGGGTTCTTTCAAGTTTCTCTTGGGAAAGCCGATGCGCCGCCGGGCGCGGGAAAGATAGGCGAGCAGTCCCGATTTGACGAGTCCCTGAAAATCCAGGGCGACCTGGTCGCGGCCCCTGATCTTCGTCAGACTCTGACGCCAATTCCTTTTATCGATGATCACGACCTCGTCGAGACCCGGCACGAGGTCAAGAATCTCCTTTCCTTTTTCCTCGACGGCCCAGCGGATTACGGCCCGGGGAAAGTTCTTCCGGAGGGAAGCGAAAGAGGGGAGAGTATGGATGATGTCGCCCAGCGAGCTCAGCCGGATGATCAGAATACGGTCCATATTTCTTTTTTCAGGCCCCATGACCCATCTTGGATGCGATGTCCCGGACGACGTCGGAGGTGTTGCGGATCTTGGGACCGCCGACGATGGCCGTCCGTCCGCCGTAAGCTTTGACCGTGTCTCTTTCCGGGACCGTCTCCCTGGTGTAATCCGAGCCTTTCACGTGGATGTCCGGCTGCAGGGACTGCAGGATCCCGGCGACCGTCGGCTCGTCAAAGACGGTCACGAAATCCACGAAGGAGAAAGAGGACAGGATCTCGACGCGCTCCCTCTGTTCCAGGATGGGACGCCCTTTTCCCTTGAGCTTCCGAAGCGAGCGGTCGCTGTTCAGGGCGACGATGAGGACATCGCCCTTGTCCTTTGCGGCGCGCAGGTACCGGATATGCCCGGCATGGATGAGATCGAAACACCCGTTGGCCAGCACCACGGCCCTTCCCTTGGCCTTTTCGGCAGCAACGATCCGGCGGAGAGCGGAGAGGGACTTGAGCTTGGCCAATTTATCCAGAGACGGACGCCTTGAGTTCGGCCGGAGAGACCGTAGCGGTTCCCTTCTTCATAACCACGATGCCTCCGGCGTGATTCGCCAGGATGGCCGCTTCCCGGAAGCTCGCGCCGCAGGCGAGAGCCAGCGTGAACACGCTGATCACAGTGTCTCCCGCGCCGGTGACGTCCACGATATCGATCGGACCGTGTACCGGAAAGAGATACGGTTGTTTCCCTTTTGCGAACATGGCCATGCCCCGCGACCCACGGGTGATCAGGATGGCCGCCGCCTGAAGGCTCTTGAGAAGAAGGTCGCCAGCTCTCTTGAGGATCAGGTAATTGTCGTTGAGTTCGACGTGAAGGGCGCCTTCGACTTCGGGTTCGTTGGGAGTCGCCGCTGTTATGCCCTGGAAATG
>JAFGRZ010000250.1 GCA_016934895.1 Candidatus Aminicenantota bacterium | reverse complement strand
GTGGGAGAATAACATGACTGAAGACATGAACAGCAAGGCCGAGATGATCCGCAATATCCCGCTCATTCCATTGAGAGACCTGGTCATATTTCCCTCCACCTTGGTCCCGTTCATCATCGGGCGGAGTTCGTCCGTCCAGGCTCTGGACAAAGCGCTGGAGAGGGATAAGCTCATCTTCCTGGCGGCCCAAATGGATGCATCGCTCGACAATCCTCAGCCCAAGGATATCTATTCCCTGGGGGTGACGGCCAAGATCATCCGGACGGTCAAATCGGATGACAAAAACGTCAAGGTCATCGTCGAGGCCAAGAAAAGAGCCCGGGTCATCGAATATCTGAGCACGTATCCCTACTATCAGGTTTTGGCCAAGGTGATCAGGGAGATCGAAGATCCCCGCGCGGAGATCAAAGAACTTCTGAAAAGGGCACTGGCGCTCTTCGAAGATTATCTCAAGCTCAACCAGAACGCCAACATCGAATCCATCATCCCGGCCCTTCGGGACACGACCCCGGAGAGAATCACCGATATCATCTCTTCCCATCTCTATCTTCCTCTGGAGGAAAAACAGAACCTCCTGGAGACAATCAATACCCTCGAGAGAACGCGCCGTCTGAACTATCTGCTCGAGAATGAAATCCTCAAGATTCATTCCAAGCTCCGCCGGGAAGGCCCGAGGTCCGACCGTCAGAAGACAGCGGGCCGGGAGAACAAGCCGAATGTCTTCCCGCCCGGGCCGGGCTACGGATCGCGTAAAGAGGACCAGCCCAACGAGATCGAAGAGCTCAAACAGAAGGTCAAGAAAGCGAACATGCCTGCCGATGCCGAGGAAAAGGCTCTGAAAGAGATCGAGCGGCTGGAGACCATGCCTCCGATGTCCGCCGAAGCCACCGTTTGCCGGAACTACCTGGACTGGCTGATATCCCTTCCCTGGAACAAGAAATCCCGCGAAAAGCGGGGTCTCAAGGAAGCTCAGAGAATCCTGGACGAGGACCACTATGGGCTCGAGAAGGTCAAGGAGCGAATGCTTGAATTTCTCTCCATCCGTCAACTTGTCAAGAGCCCTAAAGGGGTCATTCTGGGGCTGATCGGTCCGCCCGGCGTCGGCAAGAGCTCCCTGGGGAAATCGGTGGCCCGGGCAACGGGAAGGAAATTCGTCCGTTTGTCTTTGGGAGGGGTTCGGGATGAAGCCGAGATCCGCGGCCATCGCCGGACCTATATCGGTGCCTACCCGGGGCGAATTGTCCAGATGATCAAGCGGGCGGGCACGAAGAACCCGGTTTTCCTGCTCGACGAGGTCGACAAGATGAGCATGGACTTTCGCGGCGATCCCGCCTCAGCCCTGATGGAAGTTCTTGATCCTGAACAAAATAGCACATTTCTGGACCACTATATCGACACCGATTTCGACCTTTCCCAGGTGATGTTCATTGTCACGGCCAATATGCTCGAGCCCATTCCGCGGCCGCTCGTCGACCGGATGGAGGTCATCCGCCTTCCCGGTTACACCGAGGACGAGAAACTGCAGATCGCCAAGCGCTTCTTGATGCCCAAGCAAATGAAAATTCACGGCCTCAAAGGGGGCAACCTCAGGATCACCGATACCGCCATGCAGAAGATTATCCGCGAATATACCCGCGAGGCCGGAGTCAGGAACCTGGAGCGGGAGATCACCTCGATCTGCCGGAAACTGGTCAAACGGGTCGTCCAGAAAGGCAAGGGCCACGGCGAGCGGGTGACGACCAGGAACCTCGAGTCCTATCTGGGTATTTCCAAGTTCAGACGCTCCGGAATCGATAAACGGCCCGAAATCGGCGGGGCCATCGGCATGGCCTGGACCGAATTCGGGGGGGAGTTGCTGACTTTCGAGGCGACCAAAGTCCACGGCAAAGGCAATTTCACCCTGACGGGACAGCTGGGCGAAATCATGCAGGAATCCGCTCAGGCGGCCTTCAGCTATGTCCGGGGGAAGATATTCGAGTTGAATATCGCCAAGGATCTGCACAAGAACTTCGACATTCATGTTCATGTTCCCGAGGGGGCCACGCCGAAAGAAGGTCCTTCGGCGGGAATCACCATCGCCACTTCGATCATCTCGCTGCTGACCGATATCGCGGTCAACCGGAAGGTGGCCATGAGCGGCGAGATCACGCTCAAAGGGAAGGTTCTGGCTGTCGGCGGGATCAAAGAGAAGCTTCTGGCGGCCCACCGCGAGGGGATTCGGGAAGCCGTCCTTCCGGCCGATAATAGAGCGGATCTCAAAGATCTGCCCAAGATCATCAAGCAAGACATCAAGATTCATCTGGTTGAGCACATGGACGAAGTCCTGAAGATAGCCCTGACGAAAAGCCTCCCTGATAAACCGGATCAAGAGAAAGCGGCCGCGGCCGCGGA
Organism: Candidatus Aminicenantota bacterium; assembly: GCA_016934895.1. Classification (GTDB taxonomy): domain Bacteria; phylum Acidobacteriota; class Aminicenantia; order Aminicenantales; family UBA8522; genus UBA8522. The sequence goes on along the minus strand of JAFGRZ010000250.1, from coordinate 1,311 downwards.
GCTTTCCTCCGGGGGAGGGGAAGGCGAGGGCCCTGGTGAGCCTCCGCTCACCCACTAAGATCGCCATAAAACGATAGTCCAATAATTGGCCTGAGGAACTCTGAAATCCATTCTTGAGGAGAACTGAAAAATGAAAGAGCACAGCCTCGTCGAACTCGAAGAAAAAGACATGAAGGAGATCGTCAAGATCGCCGGCCAGGTCGGCGTCGAGGACGAGGAGATCGAAGACGCCAGCAAGCACAATCTGATCTTTAAAATCCTGGAAGCCCAGGCTAAAAAAAGCGGCCTGCTGTTCTCGGAGGGCGTCCTCGAGACGCTGGAGGACGGGTTCGGCTTCCTGAGGGCGCCGGATTTCAGCTATCTTCCCAGCCAGGACGATATCTACGTATCCCCCTCCCAGATTCGAAAATTCCAGCTCCGGACAGGAGATACGGTCAGCGGCATCGTCCGCCCGCCTAAAAACGGGGAAAAGTATTTTGCCTTGATCAAAATAGAAGCCATCAATTTCACCCAGCCCGATATCATTCAGGAAATGCGGCGAAACGTCCACTTCGAGCGCCTGACCCCGCTTTATCCTTTTGAGAAAATCAGCCTTGAGGACGGAAACCACAAGAACATGAACGCCCGGATCATGGACCTTTTGACGCCCATCGGCAAAGGGCAGAGAGGCCTGATCGTGTCCCCGCCGCGGGCGGGCAAAACAACCCTTCTCAAGACAATCGCCAAGTCCATCGAGAAGAACCATCCCGAGGTCTTCGTAATCGTCCTCCTTGTTGCCGAGCGGCCGGAAGAGGTCACGGATTTCCAGAGAACCGTCAACGGGGAGGTGGTCGCCTCCACCTTCGACGAGCCTCCGGCCCGGAACGCCCAGGTGGCGAATATCGTGCTGGAGAAAGCCAAGAGATTGGTAGAAATCAAACGCGACGTGGCCATCCTGCTGGACAGCGTGACGCGGCTGGCTCGGGCTCATAACGCCATCATCCCGCCTTCGGGGAAGGTCCTGAGCGGCGGAATCGACGCCAACGCCCTGAACAAGCCCAAGAAGTTCTTCGGCTCGGCCCGGAAGGTCGAGGAAGGCGGCAGCCTGACCATCATGGCGACGGCCCTGGTCGACACCGGAAGCCGGATGGACGACGTCATTTTCGAGGAGTTCAAGGGCACCGGGAATATGGAAATCAACCTGGACAGGCGCCTGGTCGACAAGCGCCTTTTCCCGGCGATCGACATCAATCGTTCGGGGACAAGAAAAGAAGAGCTTCTGATCGAGGAAAACGACCTCAACCGCATCTGGATCCTGCGCAAGGTCCTCAG
>JAFGRZ010000249.1 GCA_016934895.1 Candidatus Aminicenantota bacterium | reverse complement strand
GCGGCTGGGAGGACGTTGTGCTTCCGGGAGTCCTCGGGCCGGTCGCGCGAGATATGGATCTTCTCCGGACGGATGCTCAGATAAACGGGATTGCCCGGCCGCATCGTCTTGTCGTTGAAACAGACGACATCGGGAATGTCCATGATCCGGACCCGGCAGTATTCACCGTCGAGGAGAGAGGTGACCTCGCCCTCGAAGAAGTTGGTATCGCCGATGAAGGCGGCGACAAAGCTCGTCCGCGGCGCCTCGTAGATCTCCGCCGGGGAACCGACCTGTTCGATCCGGCCGGAATCCATGACGGCGATGCGGTCGCTGAGGCTCATCGCCTCCCCCTGGTCGTGAGTGACGTAAAGAAAGGTGATCCCGACCTGGTCGTGGATCATGTCCAGCTCGATCAGCATCCGCTGCCGGAGTTTGAGATCGAGGGCGGCCAGGGGCTCGTCGAGAAGGAGGACTTGCGGCTTGTTGATAAGAGCCCGGGCGACGGCCACCCGCTGTTTCTGGCCTCCCGAGAGCTGTCCCGGTTTTTTATCGGCCTGGTCCTCCATCCGGATCAGGCGCAGCATGGTTTCGACCTCTTTCCGGGTATCGCTCTTGGACCGCTTGGCGACCTGGAGGCCGAAGGCGATGTTCTGCCGGACGGTCAGGTGGGGGAAAAGGGCGTAGCTCTGAAAGATGGTATTGACCTGCCTTTTATTCGGCGGCAGCCCGGTGATATCCCGGCCGTCCAAAACAACCCGGCCCTGATCGGGGTGTTCGAAGCCGGCGGCGAGGCGGAGCATGGTGGTCTTGCCGCAGCCGCTCGGGCCGAGAAGCGAAAAAAATTCTCCCTTCTTTATTTCCAGATTGACGCCGTTGACGGCCTGGATGGCCCCGAAGCGCTTGGAGATACTCTGGAATTCCAGGAACTCACTCAACCACGTGCGCTCCTCATATCAGGGCCATGTCCACCGCCGCGCAGGCGTGGATCGTGGTCGTATCGAAAAGCGGAATGTCGTAATCTTTTTGGTTCACCAGCAGGGGAATCTCGGTGCAGCCCAGGACAATCCCCTGTGCCCCTCGGGAGACGAGCCCGGCGATGATCCTTTGAAAGACGTCCTTCGAAGCATCTTTGATTTCTCCCAAGCAGAGCTCATTGTAAAGGATGCCGTGGATGAGCTCTCTCTCTCTCTCATCGGGGATGATGACCTCGGGCCCGTCGTCCCGGCTCAACCGCTGCTTGTAGAAATCCTGCTCCATGGTGAACCGCGTTCCCAGGAGCCCCACCTTTCGGATGGAGCGGCCCTTGATCTCCGCGGCCGTGGCGTCGACGATGTGGAGAAGAGGAATCCGGATGCTTTGCTGGACGTCGTCGGCCATCTTGTGCATCGTGTTCGTGCAGATGGCCAGGAGATCCGCCCCGGCCCGCTCGACCCTTCTGGCGGCGTCGATCATCAGGTCGGTCAACGCCTTCCATTTTCCCTGATGCTGCCAGCTCTCCACCTCCCCGAAGTCCACGGAATAGAGGACGATCTTGGCCGAGTGGAATCCGCCCAGCTTCTCTTTCGTCCTTTCGTTGATGATCCGGTAATACTCCAGCGTCGATTCCCAGCTCATTCCGCCGACGAGACCGATGGTTTTCATTTTTTCCTCCAGACGCAACATATTTTCTTTCCGGGACCGATTATAGAATATCTGAAGTCCATAGATAAACCATTTTACGTTTTTGTCCAAGCGATTTCAGTTGATTTCTTTTTGAGATTTATTCTAGAATAAAGACAGAACGATGAGCCGAAGACAGCGTGGCCTGGTTTTCTTGGCCGTTTTCTCAAGTTTTCTCTTGGCCACCCTGTTCGTCCATTTCTTTCACACCGAGAAAGGGATTCATCCGGAAGGGACCTGCCCGGCCTGCCATTTTCAGACGAGTTCCATAGCCGTCGGCCTGAGCCCGGCCATCATCCTTCCCCCGCTCTTGCGGATCGAGATCCTGCCCATATTGGAATCCGATATCGAGGGCCCGGCCCTTTTCTTCGACCTTCTCTCCCGCTCTCCTCCTTCCGCTTAGCGCCTCTCTCACCCGATCTCTATCTTTAAGGGTACGTATCCTAACTCTGCTGAGGAGGTGACGCCAGCCATGATCAGCTTGGCCTTTTGTCTTTTCTGGATGTCCTGCACTTGCCCGGTTGCGCAAGCACCGCCGCCTCCGGCTCCTGAAACGCTCACGCTGACGCAATGCATCAGCCTGGCCCTCGAGCAAAACCCGCTCGTTCTCTCTTCTCTGGGTCAATATCAAGCCTCGCTGGCGCGGATTAACCAGGCCAAAGCGTGGTCCCAGCCGTCCCTGGATTACGACTCCGACCTCCAGCCCAGACTCTTCGATTTCAAAGGGTCCGGAGAGTCCTATTTCGGGATCAGCCAGACGGTCGAATTCCCCGGCAAGCCCGGGCTCCGCGGAAAGATCGCCGGAAAGGAAGCGGAAGAGATCCTGGCCGATATCGACCTCCTGAAGCTCGACCTCACCTTCCAGGTGAAAGAAGCCTTCTATGGGATCCTGATCTCCCAGGAAAAATTGAAATACGCCGAGCAGGATCTCGATCTGGCCCGGGACTTTCTCAACAAGGCGGAGGTCAAACATGCGGCCGGCGATATTGCTTTGGTGGAAGTCTTGAGGGCGCGTGTCGAAGCCTCCAAGGCGGCCAACGCCGTGCGCGTGTTTGGCAATGAGGTGCGGCTGGCCAAAGCTCAGCTGAACTTCCTCCTGGCGCGCAAGAAATACGAGCCTTTGGAAGTCAAGGGGGACATCAAGAAGCCGTTTGTTTCCCTGGACGTCGACGAGCTCAAGGAAAGGGCCCTCGTCTTCCGCCCGGAGCTGAAAAGGATCCGCTTTTCGCTGGAGAGAGAATCGCTGCGGAAAAAGCAGGGCGCTCTCAGCTATCTTCCCGATTTTGACCTCGGCCTCTCCAGGCACCGGATCGAAGGGGAAGGAACCACCTGGGATTTCACCCTGTCCTTTCCCATCCCCCTTTTTTTCTGGCAGCCGAAGCGCGGGGAGATCGCCGAGGCGGAAGCCCTCATCCGTTCCCTTCAGAAGGAGCAGGACTATCTTCGCAACGCCATCTCCCTGGAAGTGGAGGAAAGCTACATGAATGCTTTGACCGCCAGCCACCAGATCACACTCTATGAGGAGCAGATCCTGACCCAGGCTGGGGAAGTTTATAACATGTTCCTGTTCAGCTTTCAGGAAGGGGAGATCGGCGGCATCGAGCTCATCGAGGCCAGGAGGACCCTTGTCGAAGCCAGAAAATCCTACGCCGATGCGCTGTTCAACTATGACATCACCTTGGCGGCCCTCGAAAAATCCGTCGGTCAGTCCTTAGAAGGAGAAATCAAGTGAAACGAAAACCAATTTCCCTTTTCGCGATCCTGCTGCTGGCCCTATGTTCCGGCTTTTGCACAAGATCCGATCGTCATGAGAGCGCGGCGTCGGAGGACATCACCTCCGCCCCGGCCGCCTTGCAGAGCCGACCGGGAAACCCTCCCGGACGGGGCCGGTTCCACAGGCAGGTCCCTCCGGGCTCCGGGCTGGGCCTGGGAAGACAGGCCGGCGGCGGCTTCAGGAGAGGCTGGACGATGGAGACGGCCATTGAACTTTCTCCTGAAGAGAAGCAGGCCATAGTCATAGAGACGGTCCGGGCCTCCTACAAGCCTATCGCGTCCCAGCTTCAGGCCATGGGAAAGGTGCTGGCTCATCCTTTGCGGAAAGCCATCGTCAGCTATGCCTTCCCCGCCCGGATCGCCCGGATCCACGTGCGTCCGGGAGACTGGGTCAAAGAAGGCCAGGAACTGGTCACCGTTCAGAGCGAGGAGGTGGGAGAGGCGAAATCCGCCTACTACAAAGCCATGGCCGATTATGAGCTGGCCCGGCAGAATCATGAGCGGGAAAAGAGGCTTTTCGACCGCGGGGTCGGAGCCCAGAAAAACATGCTGGCCACCGAGGCCGAGCTCAAGGTTGCGGAGGCCAGCCTGGACGCCGCTGAAAAAAAGCTCCACGTCCTGGGTTTTACGGAAGCCCAGGTCAAGGAGATTTCCGTCAGCCACCAGGTCCATCCCGTGATCACCCTTTTTTCCCCCATCCGCGGCAAGGTCGTCCAGTACAACGCCGTCTTGGGCGGTATGATCGACCAGTCCTCGGAGATCCTGACGATTATGGATCCCACTCTTCTCTGCGTAGACGCGGACATCTACGAGCGGGATATCGCCAAGATGAAGATCGGCCAAAACGTCGATGTCTCCGTCCCGGCCTATCCCGACGAGAAATTCCAGGGAAAAATCTGTTACATAGGCGACGTCTTGAAAGAGGAGACGCGGACGATCACCGTCCGGACCGAGGTCGAAAACAAAAACAACAAGCTCAAACCGGGGATGTTCGCCAATATCAGGGTCTCTCTTGACCATCAGGTCCGGGCTCTCGTCCTTCCGCAGGAGGCCATCCTCGATGACCAGAATGACCAATTGGTCTTCGTCAAGCAGGGGAACCAATTCTTTCCCCGGCTGATCGAAACAGGGATCAAAGAGAATAGCGCTGTGGAGGTCACCGCCGGGCTCGAGGAAGGCGAGGAGGTCGTCGCCAAAGGGAATTTCCAGTTGAAGTCCAAACTCTACGACGAGATTCTGAAGAAAGCCGGAGTTCACTGAGGCCCGGCATTGCGGTTTTACCGACCGTGACCTGGAGAAAGCACCGTGATTGACAAGATCATCGATTTCGCTTTGAAGCATCGGCTCTTGACGGTTCTCCTGATCGGGCTCGTTTCGATCTGGGG
>JAFGRZ010000248.1 GCA_016934895.1 Candidatus Aminicenantota bacterium | reverse complement strand
ATCCGATCACCGGCGGCGGCCAGGGCCTCCGCGATCGGCAGGCCTTCGTCCATGGTCACAATCTTGCCGTTGGTCAGGACGATGTCGGCGGGGTTCTCTTTTTTAGCGCACCCGCAGAGGCCGGCCAGAAGAATGCCGGCCAGCATAAAAGGCATCCCCATTCGGAAAGATTTTTTCGGCATCTCGCGTCTCCTATTCATTCCGGTTCAACCCATCTTAGTTTTTCCGCCGGCGAAATTCAACTGGCCTCCCGCTTCCCTTTGCGGAATAAATTCCAAATCCATGAAACCGAAATAACCGGCTGGCTTCCCCAAAAGCATCATCACGGGATTGGAAATGCTTCCTCAGCGAGGGCGCAAGGCGTCCTCCCCAAGGACCAGGTCGAGGGTTTCGATGAAACGATCCGCGTCGGCCCGGGTGAAGACCAGGGGAGGCTTGATCTTGATCACATTGCGAAAGGGCCCGTCCGTGCTTACGAGAATTCGTTTGTCCCTCATCCTTTCCGCCACATAAGCCGCCTCGGCCGCGGCCGGCGCCAGGGAAGCGCCGTCGAGGACGAATTCGATCCCGATAAAGAGGCCGAGGCCCCGGACGTCCCCGATCAGAGCGTGCCGGCTCTTGAGTTCCTCCAGTCCGCTTTTGAGATAGCGTCCGACCTCGAAGGCGTTCCGCTGCAACTCCTCCTCCCGGAGAACATCGAGGACGGCCAGGCCGACCGCGCAGGAGACCGGGTTTCCACCGAACGTGTTGAAGTATTCCATGCCTGTCCTGAAGGAGGCGGCGATCTCCGGAGTGGTGGCCACGGCCGCCAGGGGATGACCGTTCCCGATGGGCTTGCCCATGGTCACGATATCAGGAACGACGCCTTGAGTCTCGAATCCCCAGAAATGCGTGCCCACCCGTCCGAAACCGACCTGGACCTCGTCGGCGATGCAGACTCCCCCGGCCCGACGAATCATGAGGAAAGCCGCATCGAGAAAACCGGGCGGATAGACGATCTGTCCGGCGCTGCCCATCAGGGACTCGGCGACAAAAGCCGCGGCATTTCTCCCCTGTCCCCGGATGCGCTCGATGGCTTCCTGGACGTGACCGGCGTATTTTTGCCCGGCGTCAGGATCGAGACTCTTGTAGAGCCCCCGATAGCCGTCCGGTGTCGGGACCTTTTGGACGTGGGGCGGAGCCCCCCGGCCGCCCGGACCGTCGAATTTGTACGGGCTGATCTCGATGAGCGACGAAAGGTTTCCGTGGTAGGCGCCGTCGACGACGATCGTGTCTCGCTGTCCGGTGTGGGTTCGGGCCAGCCGAAGGGCCAGGTCGTTGGCCTCACTTCCGCTGCAGACGAAAAAGAAGACGCTCAGCGGCTCGGGCAGAAACTCCTTGAGGCGCAAGGCGTACTCGACCAGGCGATCATGGAGGTACCGGGTGTTGGTATTCAACACCGCCATCTGCGCTTGAGCGGCCCGGACGACCTTGGGATGGCCGTGTCCGACATGGGGGACGTTGTTGACCGCATCCAGGTAAACCTGCCCGTCCTCATCATAAAGATGTGGACCGAATCCCCGGACGATCTTGAGCGGGCGTTGGTAGGCGATGCTCAAATTCGGACCGAGATGACGGCGGCGCAGGGACAGGATCTCCGGGATCTCATTCGACCTGGATTTAGGCCGGGTCAGACTCTCGGGCATTCCGAGCACAAGGTTGGGGTCCGGGCAGAGGCTCAGCCAAAGGGCGCGCTGGCTGGGAAGGGCGACTCCGGGAAAGTCGCCCTCGTATCCGAGAAGGTCGCAGATGATCTGGAAATGGAGATGCGGAGGCCAGCCGCCGTTCTCTTGAGAATCCCCGACCCGCCCGATGCGTTCCCCCTTGCGGACGGCCCGGCCGGGTTCCAGGTCCGTCATGCTTTTCTTCGCAAGATGGCCGTAGAGGCTGTAGAATTTCACGCCTTGGGGAGCGGTGTGCTCGAGGATGATCGTCGGGCCGTAATCGAGAGGCCTGTCGTTGTCGCGAAAGCTGTGCACGCGGCCGTCGAGCGGGGCCATGACGGCGGAGCCGGGATCCACAAACAGATCGATTCCGAGGTGGACGGTCCGCCATTCGGGAGCGTCATTACCGCTCGTTTTGAAAAGGTCGCTCGTGTAGAGCCGGCGGGCTTCGTTGTAGCGGCCGATACCGACTTTGGCTCCGGAAGCGGCCATCCGTCCGAAAAGCATCCGGGTCAGTTCTTCCCTATCTTCAGAGTCGGTCCAGGCGCCGAGCTCGGGGCTGCCGACGCTCAGGTCGAACAAGACGGCGCCGTCCTTTTCAAGATCGAGTTCAACGACCGGGCCGAAGCGGTTCCGCGGCCTTTTCAGCCAGGTGATGATCTTTGAAGCGTGCGGACAGGGCTCGTATGCGGCGGCCTGCCGAAAGGCGCAGTGCGCGAAACCGGGATCGAGTACGCGCCAGCGACGGAGCAATTCCCGGGCCGGTCTTTCGCTGATGCTGAGGTATTCGTTCGCGGCCTCGGCTTTTCTTTGCTCGGCCGAGATGGCGACGCTCATGATCAGGCGACTGGCGATCAGGTCATAGAGGCAGGCCAGCTCTTCTTCGGTCAGCGGGAGAACTTGGTGATAGCCCGAAACGACCGGGACGGCGGCCGCCAGGGGATCCGCCGTTCCCAAGATCGCATAGGCCGTTCCCACGGCCAACTCGACGGCCGGCGATCCGTCGACCATGTCGCCGAAATCGATGATGCCGACGACTTTGGAATACATCCCGTCGGGTTCAGGCGAGCGATGGCCGACCAGGACGTTCAGGTCGTTGGCGTCGTTGTGAATCACGCTGGTCCGGAGATGAGACCACTTGGAGGCGATGTTCTTTTCATACCGGTCCAGGAAATACTCGACGACCGTGCGGGTCTCCCGGTCCGTCAGGTCATCCAGGCGGCTATGAACGGTCGAAGCGGCGCACTTCATGTTCCATTTGAGGTCCCGCCGGGCGGCCGGATGACGGAAGGAAGCGAGGGCCCTGTCCATCGAGGCGAGAAAGATCCCCAGGTTGCGCAGCAGCTCAATTTTGTGCGGCCTGATATGGCCAAAAAAAACGCCGGGAAGATAGGTGAGCAGGCGGACGAAGTGGCCCGACCCGTCTTTGTGTCTGACGACGGCGAAGTCTGCGCCCTCCAGGGTGAGGTGCGTTTCGGGCCAGGAGAATTCCGCCGCGTTT
>JAFGRZ010000247.1 GCA_016934895.1 Candidatus Aminicenantota bacterium | reverse complement strand
GGACTCCATTGCGCTCCCCTTGTCCATGAACACCTCGGAACGGACAAAATCCATGGTGCGGTGCGGTTCGGCATCGGGCCCTTCAATACGGATAAACATATCGAGACGGCGATCGAGGCGGTCCGGGAGATCGCCGAATTTCAGAGAAAAAAGCGGCTCCGGTCCTGACCGGCCGTCAGACGCAGCCGTCGGGCTTGGGCAAACCGGCGACCTTGCAGGCTCCCTTGGCCGGGCCGGAGGGAAAGAGCTCATAAATCTGTCTTAGGGGCAAACCTGTCGTCTGGCAGACCTTTCGGACCATGGGGGCAAGATTGTTTTCCAGAAAATAGCCGCGGATGAACTTGATCACCGCCCAGTGCTCTGCGGTGAGCCGCTCGATGCCTTCCTCCGCTTGAGCGAGGGTCACGGCCACCGCTTCGGTCCATTCCTCCGGGTGGACGAGGAATCCCTCCTCGTTGAGCTCAAAGCGTTTTCCGTCGACATCGATGTGGGGCATAGATTATCTCCTTAACAACCGGGGGACGGGCCATATCGTCAGCCGTTCCCGGGACGACCGGCCGGGGCCGATGAGACGGTCATTATAGCACAGCCGGCGCGAAGAGAAAGCAGAGATAGCGGAATTTCGCATTTTCCTATAGGATATGAAGACATTTCCAAACAATGGACAGGAGTTCCCCAATGATCAAGAAATTGGATTGGCGGATCTGGCTGGCCTTCATCCTCGTCGCCGCCTCGGCCGGCAGCTACATCGTCCACTATCTTATTTTTCGGGACGCCCATCACATTTTCATCTACATGATCGGGGATATCGCCTTTCTTTTCATCAGTGTGTTGGTGGTCACCCTGTTTATCGAGCGGGTTCTCGCTCAGCGGGAAAAACGCGCCTTGATCAATAAACTCAACATGGTCATCGGCATTTTCTTCAGTGAAATCGGACTTAAACTGATGCAGCAGTTCAACGCTTTCGTCTCCAAGTCGGGCGACCTGAGGTATCGACTGGAGATCAAGCCCGGCTGGACGGGCAAGGATTTCCTGGCAGCCGCAGAGGCCGCCCGCCGCTTTCCTTATGAGATCCGGGTCGACCTGCCGGCCTTGGTCGAGCTCCAAACCTATCTCTCCGAGAAAAGAGATTTTCTAGTGCGGCTGCTCGAAAACCCCAACCTGCTCGAGCACGAGCGTTTCACCAACCTTCTCTGGGCGGTCTTCCATCTCGCCGAGGAGTTGAGCTTTCGAGGCGACAGGATTGAGCATCTTCCGGACGCCGATTACGCACATCTTGGAGGGGACTTGAAAAGAGCCTACTCCCAGATCGCCGGCGAATGGATGCTCTATACCTGGCATCTCAAGCGAAGCTATCCCTTCCTCTTCTCCTTGGCGGCGCGGGTCAATCCCTTCCTCCCGAATCCAACGGCCATCATCGACTGACCGGGGCCGCTGTTCGCGATGGGTCGAGATGGGATAACGTGCCCTCCCGAGGGCAAAGCGAGACGCGTTTTCCCACGAGGCGGCGGCCGTCTCAGCCGGTCTTTTCCAGAGGCAGGAAGGCCGTGAACCTTGACCCGGCTCCCGGCCGGCTCTGAACCTCTATCTCCCCCCCGTGGAGTGTGACGATATGCTTGACGATGGCGAGCCCCAGTCCGGTCCCGCCGACCTTCCGGGACCTGGATTTGTCCACCACGTAGAATCTCTCGAAGATCCGGACCTGTTCGTCCTCGGGAATCCCGATGCCGGTGTCGACGACATCGATGATCATCCGGTCTTCTTCCGTCCTCAAGGACACACGGACGCGCCCTTTCTCGGTATATTTCAAGGCGTTGTCGACGAGGTTGACGAGCATCTGTTCCAGCCGGAATGGGTCGCCGGTGATGCATGGCAGCCCGGATGCGGCCTCCAGGCTCAGGTCCAGGTTCTTCTCCCTGGCCGCCGGCTCAAAAATCCTGACGACGTTTTCGGCGATGGTCTTCAAATCGAGTTTCTCGACCTCGGGCGCCACGGCCTTTTCTTCGAGGGCGGCCAGGGTGATGAGATCCTCGACGATGCGGATCATCCGGTCGACATGGCGGATGATGGTCGATACATAGTTTCGCGTCGGTCCATCTTCGGACTCCTGCAGGGTCTCGGCGTATCCTTTGATGGCCGTGAGCGGAGTCCGAAGCTCATGGGAGACATTGAGGACGAAATCTCTTTTCATCCTGGCCAGGTTCTGCATCTCGGTGACATCATGGAAGGTGACGATGACGCCGTCCTGGGCGGAAAGATAAGCGGACCGGCAGAGGATATTTTTTTCCCCGAAAACGACCTCCGTCGTCCCGTTTTTTTTCTCCTCCTTGACCCGGCGGATGAGATCCACAAACGGCGTCATCCTGACCACTTCCCAAAAATATTTTCCTTCCGGGCCTTCCTGCTCAATCAAAGCCTTGGCGCTCCGGTTGGCCAGAACGATCTTGCCCGTGTGATCCAGGACCATCAGCCCTTCCTGCATGGAGGCCATGATGTTGTCCAACTCCTCGTTGCGCTTCCGGAGGTCGCTGAAGAGCGTTTTGACCTCGGCGGTCATCAAATTGAAGCTCCCGGCCAGGTCTTTCCATTCGTCTGAACTCCGGACCCTGACCAGGGCGTCGAAATCGCCGGCGGCGACTTTCTGCGAGGCCTTCATCAGCTCGCGCAACGGACGGGTCAGACTCCGGGAAAACGCGAACGCCCCAACGAGGGAAAGCCCGATGACAATCGCCATGGCCAGGCCGATGTCTTGCCTCACGGCCTTGATAAGGATATTGATATCCCGGACGAACAGACTGAGCCGCAGCGCTCCTTCAATCCGGCCGCCGCGGGTCAGCGGAAGAGCCACGTACAGCATTTCTTCCTTCACCGTAGTGCTGTAACGGAGGGACCGGCCGGAGCGGCCTTCCAAGGCTTGGTTAATCTCCGGCCGGAACCGATGGTTTTCCATCGTCGCCGGGTCCCGCTCCGAATCCGCCAGGACGAGTCCTTCCGGATCGATCACCGTGAGGCGGGCGTCGATTTTTTTCCCGTGCTCCTGCAGGAAAGACTCCAGCTCCGAAAAGCGATCCTCGTCGAAATAGCCGAGGATACGCGTTTCCAGGGAATACCCGACATTTCTCAAATCACGGGACAGCATATCCAGATAATGTCTCTTGATCGTGCTGAACGAAAAAAGGAGGAAGACGGCGGAAAGCAAAAGAAGAAGAACGACGTATCCGCCAAAAATCTTGAAAAAAATCGATCTTCTCATGGCTCCAGTTTGTATCCGACTCCACGGATATTCTTGATGATCCGGGCGGCTTTCGGACCGAGTTTTTCCCTCAAATTCCGGATGTGGACATCGACCGTCCTGTCCAGGACGATTTTTTCATGCCCCCAGAGGTCGTCCAGGATCTGATCCCGGGTGAAGACCCAGCCTTTCTTCGAGGCCAGGAGCTTCAGAATTCTGAACTCCGTGGCTGTCAGGTCCACCTTCCGGCCCTGAACCCGGACTTCGTATTTTTCCGGGTCCAGGCTCAGAAAGCCGCCGATGTCAACGGGCTTTGACTCGGGCGGGCCCGCTCGTCTCCGGAGGACGGATTTCACCCGGGCCACGAGTTCCTTGGCGGAGAAGGGTTTGGTGATGTAGTCGTCGGCGCCGAGCTCCAAACCCAGGACCTTGTCCCCTTCTTCCCCCCTGGCCGTTACCATGATCACCGGGATGGAGGTCCATTCCTCCTTTCTCCGAAGGAGCTTGCAGACTTCCAATCCGTCGATATCCGGGAGCATGAGGTCGAGGAGGACAAGATCAGGCACCCTTTTTTCGAGGGAATCGAGGAAGCTCTTCGCTTCGGAAAAACCCTCCGGTCGAAAGCCCGCCCGTTTCAGATGGAGACTGACGAGGGCCACGATATCCGGCTCGTCATCGACAATGGCGATGAGTTCATTCATGGCGTGCAATGGCCTCATTATACGTTGGCTCATGAAGAAAAGCCAACACAAAAGACTCCCTCTTGCCCCGCCCCCTTGAAGGCGAAACCGGAATCGACGGGCGAGCCCGCCGGATGCGCCCAGCCCGCTGTTCACCTACCTCTGGGACCCGGAAAGCGCCGGCTTCCCTTCGAGGTCCCGGATCCTTTTCTCCAACTTTTCCGTTCGGCCCCGCCTCTTCATCCAGAGCATCCGGGCCAGGATCCCGGCCGCGGCCAGAAGGATCAGGACACTGAGGAGCGAAGCGTTCAGGAAGGGCACTCTCAGGCTGCGGAGATCGAGAACGCCGACGTCCGAAAGATAGGACAGGATGCTCAGGACGGTCAAACCCAAAACCCACCAGATCATGGCAAACCTCCTTTCCCCATTGC
>JAFGRZ010000246.1 GCA_016934895.1 Candidatus Aminicenantota bacterium | reverse complement strand
GTTTGAGTACCAGATCATCGACGACGGTTTAAATCCCGATGCCCTGGTCGGTCCCAACAGGACGGCCGCCGCCCTCTATGACTTGATCGCTCCGCAGAGCAAGATTCTTAAATCCGTCGGCGAGTTCAATAAGGCCCGGATCGTCTTTCGCGGCCGTCACGGCGAGCACTGGCTGAACGGCCGGAAGGTCCTCGAATTCGATCTCGGAACGCGCGAGATGGATGGTCTCATCGCGGCGAGCAAATATCGCGACATTCCGGCATTCGCCGAGAAGCGCAGGGGACACATCGTTCTCCAGGATCACGGTGATGCCGTCTGGTTCCGGAACATCATGATCCGGGAATATCCCGGCGAATGAACTGGGCGTTCAATTCCCCAGGCCGATCTTCTGCAGCAGGCCGATGAAACGGGGATCGGCGCGGACCAGATCGAACATCGGGTTGACCTTTAACAACAGCAACCCGGGTTCCCGCTTGCGGTGGGAGATTTCCAGGCAGGCGATGACCTGCTCCCTGTCGTTAAGACCCGCATAGACCGAGGCGATAGAGACCTGCTGAACGCCATTTTTTTTTGCCGACTGAAGGGCTGCGGTGAGAATGCGTCCCACATCCGCCCTTCTTCCTTGACGGGCATAGATATGGGCCAGGAGGAGATCGGTTTCTTCGGGATCCGCTCCCAGTTCGGCCGCCCGGCGAAGCGATAGGATGGCATCCTCGTATCGGTCCCTGTGGATCTGGAGCAGGCCGGCATTGTGATGATGGCCGGGGTAGAGAGGATCTGTCGCCAGGGCCTTCTTGATCTCGGCGTCCGCCTCCTCGTAAAGTCTGGCGAAGTAGAGGATTTCCCCCACCTTGGCTTTGAGCGGGGAAGACCGGGGATTCAACGATTGAGCGGCCCGAATTTGGTGGATAGCTTCGCTGTTCCTGCCTTGGGCGGAAAGCAGGGCCGCTAACGATTGGTGAGCCGGGGCGCAATCCGGGTCGAGCCTCAAGGCCTCCCGGAGACCCTTCTCGGCACCGGCAAAATCCCATTCGTAAACCATTTTGACCTTGGCGACAGCAACGTGGGCCTCAGCGAGACGCTGATCGATCAGCAGGGCCTTCAGAGCCGCGGCTTTGGCCTTTGGGTAGGCCCTATCCGGCGGCCAATGCCGGCCGTCCGCCAGCCGGATAAAAGTATCCGCCAGCCCCGCGAAGGCGAGAGCAAAGCGGGGCTCTTTGGCGGTGGCGTTGTCGAAATGCTCCAACGCTTTTTCGAGGTTCTCCGCTCCGCCTTTCCTGGCCAACCAACGGCCTTGGGCGTAAGCGTTGAAGGCTTCGAAGTTCAGAGGCGCCGCATCACCGCTCGCAGGCGCCTGCTCAGGCGGCCGAGCCGGCTCGAGCTTCTCGGCGACTGCCCGGCCGATTTCTTCGATGACACTCGGGAGTTGCTCCTCTGTCCGATCGTACTGATCCGACCAGAGGACCGCGCCGGAGTCCGTCCCGACGAGTCTGACCTCGACATGAAGGTTTTTTCCCTGCACCAGAAGGCCACCGTCAAGATAACGATCGACCTGGAGTTGCCGTCCGATCGATCGTCCGTCGCGGCGGGCGCCCTTGAGTGAGAATGAAGACTCCTCGTCGAGCACATGGAGTCGGCTCATCTTTTTAAGCGCCCGGGTCAGCGCTTCAGCGGTGACATCGCCCAGATGTTCATGGCTCCCATCCGGTTCCAGGTCTTCAAGCGGAAGCACGGCCAACGATATCCGGGCGGGCTTGGGAGCTCCAGGAGCCGGCCCTTCAGAGGAAGTGAAAACGACCCTCCAGAGAAAGACGACGAGGATGACGGCGGCAAGGGCAAACAATGCGGTGAATAGATACTTTCTCGGGATGGCAAACCCGGTTCCAGCCCATTTTCTCTGGGCTGTTTTTTTCGGCCGGGCGAGGACTTCTGAAGTCGCTTGTGGCGCCGGCGGAGGCGGCTCTTCATCTGGGACGAAGACGGCCGGCTTCACGGCGGGCGGCGCTGCGGGAGCTTCGACGGCGGCTTGGCGGATCTCATCCTCCATCCGCTCGAGTTCTTCCAAGACGGCCGCAACCGTCTTATAGCGTGTCTCTTTGTCACTCTCAAGGCACTTGAGGACCAGGAGGCTGAGGTTGTTCGGGATACCCGGGTTGAGTTCGCGGGGAGCCCGGGGAGGCTGACCGACGGGCGGCAGGCTTCCCGTGAGCATTTCGTAGAGAACAACGCCGGCCGCGTAAATATCGGATCCGGCGTCGGCCTCCCGGCCTTCCATCTGTTCCGGACTCATATATTGCGGCATCCCGGCGACCCCCCGGGTGATCCCTTTGGAGCGGAACAGGCGGGCGATGCCCAGGTCCATGATCTTGGCGGTCCCTTCCTTGTCTATGAGGATGTTGTCGGAGCGAAGGTCGAGGTGAAGCGTCCCCTTGCGGTGGACCTCCGCCAGGCCGCTGAATATCTGCCTGGCGATGGCGAACGCTTCCATGACCGGCAGGCCTTTTTTCCCTTTGATCATGGATTTGAGGTCACAGCCCGGGACATATTCCATGGTGATGAAAGGAGTTTGCGGAAGCGCATTGAGCTCGAATACGCGTGCGACGTTCTTGTGGACGATGCCGCGCTCGATCTTCATTTCCCGGCTGAAACCTTCGAAAACGTCTCTGTTTTCGATGATCTCCGGCTTGATGGATTTGAGCGCCAACTCTCTTTCCATGGCTTTGTCGAAGACCTTGTAGACGGTTCCCAGGCCGCCTTCTCCCAGCTCTTCGATGATCCTGAAGCGCTCGCCGAACGGCGGGTCCGGCTTCTTCACTTCGACAGAGACATCCTCCGGCGCTATATCCGCCTCGGGGCCGGGAGAAGCCGGCTCAGGGGGTGTTGTGGGAGGGGGGCTCAGAGAAACTTCAGTCGCGGCGGCCGTTTTTCCTATGGCAAGTGAAGCCGGGGACGGGGGCAAAAGGTGCGAAGAGTCCGGGATCTCAAGAAGAATCATAGGGGGCGGGGTTATCCTAGCAGAAGACGAAACAGGTTCGGACTCCATTCCCAGTGGCTTTGACGGTGTTACGGCGAGCTCCGGCGGCGGCGAAGCGGCGGCGGCCGCGGCTTCACCGGACTCGACAGAAGTGACGGTTTCTGGGGGAGACAGCTTGGAGCCGCATTCATTGCAGAATTTGGCGGCTTCCGGATTCTCGAACCCGCAATTCGGGCACTTCTTGTGAATTGATAGAATCATCGGTCCACCACCTCTTTTAGTCGGACGAGCCTCAAGCTCTGGAACGTCCGTGGCTAGATTATTCCAGTCTCAATCCATGTGTCAAATAGAGAAAAAGGCGTGTGCTAGATCTTGACCAACTCGTCGATCTTGATCGGCCTTCCCTGCTCGATACTGTGGCGGGCGGCGATCCCGACCAGGGCCGAAAGCGCGCCGTCCCTGCTCCCGGCTTTGCGGCCCAGAGGATCCGGCTTCGGAGCCCGGAAAATCTGGTCCTGCATGACCCGGTCGGCACCCCAGTGCCCGCCGCCGCCTGACTCCAGAGCAAAAACCTGGCTCGCTTTGAAACTTCGGGTGAGCCGGAATTCCGCCAGGGTATCGACTTTCCAAGGCTGGGAGTGATAGGCCCGGACATCCAGGCGTCCTTTGGTCCCGTTGAAGCCGACGTGGTACCCTTCGTAAGGCATGAAAGCGTTGAGCGAGTAGCTCATCGGAACGCGGTTGTGATAGCGGACCTGGACGCTCATCGTGTCCCAGATGTTGATCTTGTTCCGGAAAACGCAGGAATCGCGGATATACCCGTCGGCCGGCTCGGCCTTGACGTAGAGATTCATCGCCTGCGCGTCCCTGGTGATGTCCCAGAAGAACTCACAGGAGGATTTGTGGGGACAGGTCAAGCAGCGTTCGCCGCGGAACGCGCCGTTATGTCCGTACTTTCGGAGCTCCCCGTAGGCGTGGACCTCGACGGGTTCGGCCTCGAGCCACCAGTTCATCAGGTCGAAGTGATGCGATGCCTTATGGACGAGGAGAGATCCCGAATTCTGCTTGAATCCGTGCCAGCGCCGGAAATAGGAGGCGCCGTGGTAGACGTCCAGGTACCAGTTGAAATCGACCGAGGTGACCTTGCCGATCTCTCCGGACATCAGAATCTCCTTGATCCTCACAGCGTCCGGGCTGTAGCGGTAGTTGAACGTCACGGTCAGCGCGCGGCCCGTCCGGCGCTCGGCGTCGATGATGTCCTGGACCATCTTTTCGTCCGTGCACATCGGTTTTTCCGTGATCGGCCGGCAGCCGCTCTCCATGGCCAGGCGGATGTACTTGGCGTGGACGCTGTCCATCGTGGTGACGATGACGGTGTCGGGCCGCGTGTCCTCGATCATCCGGCCGAAATCGGTGAATGTCGGGCACGTCGCCCCCATAAACGTCTTCGCATAATCAAGGCGGATGGGATTGATGTCGCTTAGGCCCACGATCTCAAGAACATCCGCGTAATTCTTGATCAAGTCCCGGCCCCAGAGGGAGCTCCCCCTGATTCCCGTGCCGACCAGGGCGACCCTCTGCTTTTTGGCCGTCTGATCCCGGCCGAAAATCGCCCCGGATCCCGTCAACGAAAAACCGGCTGCGCCCAACGCCAAGGCGGACGATGCCAGAAATTCACGGCGGCTGAGTTCGGATTTTATCTTGGCCATGACGACCTCCTCGAGGAGATATCCTCCCCCGATATCAACGGTTTCGCTTTTCAGTTGGCTTCTATCACAAGCCCGCCCGATTGTAAACCTTCTCCCAAGTTGTCTATTTGACCATCAGCCGGCTTTTTGGATACGATAATCCCTGTCTTTAAAAATGAACCGGAAACGCCCTCGAAATTTCTATGAAATTCAAAGACAACAGCAATGGAAAAGCCTGTTTATTTTGGCCGTCCTCATGGTGTTCTATTTCTTGGCCATCGGCATGATCGCCATGGCGGTCTTCTTGAGCATCGGCGCCTTTGCCGTTCCGCACTTTCTCTCCGGATCCTTCCTGGCGAAGCTCATGGGAGGCGTTCTGGTCGCCGCCTCTGTCATCGCGGTCTTCCATTATCATGACGCCCGCAGGTTCGGTGCGGCCTTCATCCTCAAGCGGCTGGATGCCCGGAATCCGGACCCTGCGGACCGGTATCATCTGCAGCTGGCCAATACCGTCGAAGAAATGCGGGTCGCCAGCGGGCTGCCGGCCGTGCGGCCTTACGTCATTCCTTCTTTTGCCGTCAACTCGATGGCCTTGATCGAGGCCGACGGTGTCGCCGCTGTGGCTGTCACCGAAGGTCTCCTGGCCGATTGCACGCGGGATGAGATCCAGGCCGTCGCCGCCCACGAGTTGGCCCATATAGCGCGCGGCGATGCCTTTTATGTGGGCCTTGTCTGTTCGCTCGCCAATTTTCTCGAGAAGCTCCGCGCGGCCCTGGAGCCGGACGATTCGCCTCCTGAAGACCGGGGGCAGAGCGGAGGGGGCGGCGCGCCCCCCGTGCTCATCTACGCCGTCTTGACCTTGACCTCGATCCTGATGCATCTCCTCAGCACAATGCTCAGCCGGGAGCGGGAGATCTTGGCCGATGCTGCGGCTTCGGAGATCAGCCGGAATCCGGTGTCCCTGGCCAGAGCGCTTTACAAAGCCCATCTCAAGAGTTCCTTCGTGGGGGATTTCAGCCTGACCTACAGTCCCCTGTTCATCGTCGCTCCGGCCTTGAGCAGCGATGACCGGGAGGGCTTCTGGAGCCGTCTCTTCAATTCCCATCCGCCGCTGATGAAAAGGGTCCGGCTCCTGGCCCAGCAGGCGGGCCTCAGGCCGGCCAAGGTCATCGAGCAGGTCTGGGAAAGCCGCAGGTCGAGAGAGCAAGCGCGCGGGCTGGTCTATGCTGCGGAAGAAAAAGACGGCGCGATGCCGGTCGTTCCGGGCGGGCCGTCCGGAAGCAGCGCGGCAGAGCAAAGGGTTTGGGAAATCAAGGATACGGGCGGGCGGTGGCAGGGGCCATTCAGCCTCGAGGAGCTTCTCTTCCTTCCGAGTTTCTCCGTGTTTCGCAAGATTGGCCATATCCAGGAAGACGTCGTGGCCCAGGCCCGGGAGTTTCCCCAAGTCCGTCTGGGGCTGGAAAACCTGAGAAAGAAGAAACCGGTGGTGGCGGCCAAGCAGAACCGGTGTCCGCGCTGCCATGTCCCTTTGAACCAGACGTTCTATGAAGGCGTCGCCATCCAAGCCTGCAGGCGGTGCGGCGGCAAGCTGGTGGACGCTTCCTTGATGGACAGGATTATTGTTCGGAGGGAGGTCACCTTTTCGGAAGTTCTCATTTCCAAGGCAAGGGCATTTCGAGAGGAGTTCCTGCTCAATCCGATTAAAAAGCAGAGGGCCAAGGAAAAGGAGGTCCGGAGAATCACCTGCCCCCATTGCGGTTACAGGATGTTGGCCAGGCCATACAGTTACCAGTACTTCGTTCCCGTGGATAAATGCCTCGCCTGCGCCAAGATCTGGTTTGATGCCGACGAGCTGGAGATCCTCCAGATTCTGATCGAGAAATTGGACTGACTTTCAGAAGTCGATCTTCTTTTTTCCTCCGTCAACCGCTTTGATGAAGGCGATCAGACCGTTCACGTAGATCTCCTGGTCATCATACATGCCCATATGGCTGCCGTTGGGACAAAAGAGATAACTTCCGTTCTGGACTTGCTCCGCCATCCACTTCATGTGCTCCGGGTCCATGGTATCGTACCGGGCCCCGATCACCAGGGTGGGGACGCTCAAGCTCTTTAGTTCCGACTTCCTGTCCCATTTCTCGAGCCGGCCGGAAATCCCGAACTCGCTCGGCCCCTGCATGGTGACGTAGACCTCCTGGTTGATATGGGCGAAGGCCCTGTTGACCGGGTCGGGCCACTCCGCCAGCCGGCAGATGTGTTGCATGTAGTAGTTCGGGACGAGGAGTTCCATGTAGCGGGGATTCTGGAATTCGCCTTTGGCCTCAAGGTTCCTGATTTCCTCGAGCACCACCGGATCCATCTGCTTGGCCAGGACATTTTCCGCGTAGGCGTCATAAGAAGGACAGCAGGACATCATGTTGGAGATGATCAGTCCTTTCAGCCGGTCCTGATATTTCAAGGCGTATTCCGTAGCCAGGATGCCGCCCCAGGAATGCCCCAGCAGGAAAAAATTGTCCCTGTTCAGCCCGAGGGCCCGGCGCACCTGCTCCACTTCTTCGACGAAGCGACCGACCTCCCAAAGGTCGGTGTCCTGCGGCTGGTCCGAGTAGGCCGATCCCAGTTGATCGTAATAGATGAACTCGATGCCCTCTGAAGGAAAAAAACTTTCAAAGCACTCGAAATATTCATGGGTCGCGCCCGGCCCGCCGTGGAGGAGCAGAAGTTTCATCCGCGGATTGTTTCCGAACCGCTTCGTCCAGACGTTGAACCTCCCCTTGGGGGTTTCGATGGGGATGATCTTGATGCCGCCGGTTTTGACGGCTGCGGTATCGCCCTTGAAATAATCCAGCGCAGACGTGCCTTCGCGCTGGGAGCAGCCCGCCAGGAGAGCCGCCATGATAACGATGGGGAACAATTTGCCCAGGATTTCCATTGTCTCTCCCTCCTTGGAAAGTCGATGCAGAAATCTTATGGAAAGAGCGCCGGGCCGTCAAGCAGAAATCGGCTCTGTGACGAAAAGTGGGGTCGGCATGGGAAATGGAGGCTATGATCAGCCGTCCATCGGCCTCGCTCCCAATCGGGTTCTTAACGCCGTTGCCTCAACGCTCTTCTCGGCGCTGCG
>JAFGRZ010000245.1 GCA_016934895.1 Candidatus Aminicenantota bacterium | reverse complement strand
AAGCGGCCTGGCCCTCATCTTTCCAGTATTCGCGGAAATGCCGCCATTTCCGCCCGTTTCCCGGCACCGGCGCGTCCCCTTCGGCCGCTTCTTCGGAGCCGATGAACCTCTTGTAGCGGTTCTTGAAATGGTCTTCGAAGCGCTCGTGGGGGTTCCGATGGGAGGGACCGTGGCCGGCGCCGAAAAGAAGCTTGGCCAGAAGGACAATGCCGAAGGCCTGCCAGAAAGTGATCTCTCCCAAACCGAATATGGCCGGCATCAGCCAGTTCCAGAGGATTTTGACGACGAGCCCGAAGACAAGGGCGAAGAACACGGCGAACCCGACACCCGCTATAGTCAGGCCAACGATCCGCAGGGCCTTGCTCCCATGCCGGGAGGAGAAACTTTCTTGAGGATGACCGATATGGCTGTTCATGATGGGACTCCTTTTTTTAAATTTGTCTGACCGGTCAGTTGCATTCTTATTTTGTCCAGGGCGCGGCTTTTGCGCGCCAGGAGAGTCCCGATCGGGATGCTCCAATCCTCCGCCAGCTCCTTGAACGTTCGCCCTTCCATTTCGGTCGCCAGGATGACCGCCTTTTCCTCGACGGAGAGTCGCTCCATGGCCTCGAAGACATCGTTCAACATCTCCTCTTTTTCAAGCTCAAGGGACGGTTCCTGGCCGGACGCGACCTGGGCTTCTTGGAGAGCGATGGTCTCCCGTTTCCTCCGGTAGAAATCGACGATCCGGTTCCGGAGCGCCCGATAGACGTAGGCGGCCAGGTTCTGGATGGGGATCGAAGGATCAGCCCGGTCGAAGAGATGGACGGCCACGTCCTGGACGATGTCTTCAGCTTCGTGGTCCGCCGCGTCGTCGATCCGCCGCCGGACGTAGCCGACCAGGGCCTGGCGCTCTTGCCGGAGGAATTCAGCAAGTCGGCTCATGGAGGGGAGCATCCTTTCACGTTTCTCACACCGTTCAGACGTTCAGAGTGTCCATTTATTGCTTCAAGAAAGCTTTTTTTCTTCTTTTTGAGCCGGACGCCTCCCGGAATAGTCTTGACGGGGACATTTTATCAAATTTCTCAGGCCTGCCAGGCCGACGTAAAGAAAGAGAAAGCCTTAAGCGGCCGGCGGTACGATAAAGTAAGGCGCCCACTCGGCCGTCTGCCCCCCTCTTTATAAGCGGGGGATATCCAGCAACTCCTCGTAGGCCCGAAGCCCCGACGTCTTTGCGGCCGTCTCGGTCAGGGGCACAATATCTTCCCTGTCGATGAAGCGCAGAGCGAATTTCCGGTTCAAGGCCATGAACTGCTTGAGGCCGATGGAAACCCGGTTCAGGTACGAATAGACACCAAGAGCGCCGGTCGGGATGCGGGCTGTCTCGTTGCCGTATTCGGCCTTGAGAACGCGGTAGTCGGCGAAGACTTCCTCGACTCTCGATCCGAAGCGGGCGAATTCCTTCGGCACGGATCCATTCTGCAGCGCCTCTCCGACCAACCGCCCCACCGAAGCGGCGGCCATCGCCGCCCGGCCGATGGCGATCAAACGGACATACGGTGACCCAAGGGCCAGGCCCTTGAAGACCTGATCCTCGGTCGCAAAGCCGCCGGCCATCGCGATCGGCGGCCGGGGCTTCCCGGCCTTTTCAAATCCGCCCAGAACGCGGCAGACGATCGCCTCAAGCACAACGGTCGGCATCCCCCATTCATTCATCATTTTCACCGGGCTGCTTCCCGTTCCCCCGCCGGCCCCGTCGAGGGTGACGAGATCGACACCGGCCTCTGAGGCGATTTCGAGAATCCGGGCGATGTCCCGGGAGTCAAAAGGGCCCGTCTTGAAGCCGATGCGTTCGGCCCCCAGCCTCCGCAGATCGGCCACCCGCTTAAGAAGAGCTTCAGGACTCCACATCGGCAGCTTTCCGATTCTCTCGAACACAGGTCCGACTCCCCTGGCATAGGCCTCCGCGACAGCGGGATCCGTCGGGTCCGGCAGAACGATATAGCCGAGTTTCCTGAATCGGAGCGCTTCCTCTATCTTCGGCACCCGGCCCATACCTTGGATGCCTTTGGCGGCTTGACCGAACTTCAGCTCCACGGATTTGACACCCAGCCGTTGGATCGCGTACTCGAGCACGCCGTGAAATTCGTCATCAAAGTTGGCCTGGAGTACGATATCTCCGTAACCCCGTTCGAACCGCCTGAACGCCGAGACCATCTCCGCGATGAGCGGTGACTCGATGACCCTTTGACCGTCCACGACAAGTCCCGGGTCTTTGGCGATCACGTCCTCGCCGATGACGACGGGCACGCCGGCCAGGGCGGCTCCCGCAAAATATTCCTTCCAGGCCAGCTTGGCCATCGCCGGGAGGATAAAGGGAGCCTTGAGGTTGACAGGATGGGCGAGTCCGAAAACGGCGGAGATATCGGCGTTGGGATAAGTGGCCTCATCCGGATCGGCGGGAAGCCCGAGCGCTCCGAACACCCGCCCGTTGATATTGAAGTGGGAAAAATCGAGGGGATAGCGCTT
>JAFGRZ010000244.1 GCA_016934895.1 Candidatus Aminicenantota bacterium | reverse complement strand
TTTCCCCAGCGAGGAAATCTTGCTCGATTCGCTCCTCGCTCTCCGCTTCGCGGAACCCTGCCCGCTCGTCGCTCATACGGACTTCTCGCCATATATCCCTCGCCTTGGGGAAAAGAAGAAGATGGTGGTCAGGTCGTTCCGTATTGTCTCACCAGGCCGGATGGTCTATAATCAGCCAATACAGAATACGGAGACCGAGATGCCCGAAAAGCCGGATTATAAGAAGACGCTCAATCTCCCCCGGACGCCCTTCTCGATGAAGGCCAAACTCGCCGAGAAAGAGCCGGTCCGGCTGGAGCGCTGGGCGGCCTCGGATCTTTACGGGCGCATCCTCAAGAAAAGAAAGATGTCTCCGGCCTTCGTCCTTCATGACGGCCCGCCGTACGCCAACGGCCGGATCCATCTGGGCACCGCGCTGAACAAGATCCTCAAGGATTTCATCGTCAAGTCCAAAGCCATGCAGGGCTTCCTGGCCCCCTATCTTCCGGGCTGGGATTGCCACGGCCTGCCCATCGAGATCCACGTCGATAAGCTGCTGGGGGAACAAAAGAGGGACATGTCGATCATCGACTTCAGGGAGGAGTGCCGGAAGTACGCCCTGAAATTCATCCATATTCAGCGTGAGGAGTTCGTCCGCCTGGGTGTCTTTGGAGAATGGGCGGAGCCCTACCTGACCATGACTCCCGGCTACGAAGCCGCCGTTCTGCGGAGTCTGGCCGCCTTTTTCGTTTCCGGTGACGTCTATAAGGGCTTGCGTCCCGTTCATTGGTGTCCGCATTGCCAGACGGCCCTGGCCGAAGCGGAGATCGAATACAAGGACCGCGCCTCACCGTCGATTTATGTCAAATTCCCTCTGCTGAGCGATCTTTCGGTCAAGTTTCCGGCGCTCGCCGGGAAACGGGTGTTCGTCCTCATCTGGACGACGACGCCCTGGACCCTCCCGGCGAACCTGGCCGTCGCCTTCCACCCCGATCATGAGTATGTCGCCGTCGAGGTCGGGGCCGAGGTTTACATCCTGGCCAAGCGGCTGCTCCCCATCGTCTCCGAAGAGTTGGGATTCAGCGCGCCGAAAATCCTGGCGACTTTTCCGGGCAAGGAAATGGACAGGCAGAAAGCGCGGCATCCCTGGATCGACCGCGAATCGCTTCTTGTCCTGGCCAACTATGTGACTCTCGAGGACGGCACCGGCTGCGTGCACACCGCGCCCGGCCACGGCCATGAGGACTATCTCACCGGCCTCGCCTACGGCCTGGAAATCTACACTCCCGTTGACAGCGAAGGGAAGTTCATTCCCCAGGTGGAAAGATACGGAGGACTGAATGTGTTCACGGCCAATCCCCGGATCACCGCCGACATGGCCAAGGAGGGAAGCCTCCTGAAGGAGGGAACGATCAGTCACTCCTATCCCCATTGCTGGCGCTGCAAGAACCCGGTCATCTTCCGGGCCACCTCCCAATGGTTCATCTCCATGGACAAGAGCGACCTCAGGCCGAGGGCCCTTGAAGCGATCAAAAAGGTGAAATGGATCCCGCCGTGGGGCGAAGAGCGGATCGCCAACATGATGAGCGCCCGGCCCGATTGGTGCATTTCGCGCCAGCGGAAGTGGGGGGTTCCCATTCCGGCGTTTGAGTGCCGGGCCTGCGGCCAGATCCTCGCCTCGGCCGAAATCACGTTGCGGATGGCCGATCTGTTTTCGCGGGAGGGATCCAACGCCTGGTTTGCCAAGAGGGCCGATGAACTCCTTCCGGCCGGAACGAAATGTCCCCGGTGCGGCGGCGGCGAGTTCGAGAAGGAGAACAATATCCTCGATGTCTGGTTCGAAGCCGGATCCAGCCATGCGGTGCTCGGCCAAAGGCCGGACCTGCCCTGGCCGGCGGACATCTACATCGAGGGCCATGATCAGTACAGGGGCTGGTTCAACAGCTCGCTTCTCATCGGCGTCGGCGCCAAAGGCGGCTCACCCTACAGGACCTGCATCACCCATGGATTCGTCCTGGACGAACAGGGGAGGGCGATGTCGAAATCCCTCGGCAATGTCATCGAGCCCGGTGATATCATCTCCAAGGACGGAGCGGAGGTCCTGCGTCTCTGGGTGGCGATGCTCAATTTCAAAGAGGACACTCCCTTCGGGCCGGAAATCCTGTCCCGGCTTGAGGATGCCTACCGCAAGATCCGAAATACCTGGAGGTTCCTCCTGGGGAATGTTTCCGACTTCGATCCCGGCGGCGACCGCGTCGGCCGGGAAGAGCTTCTTCCGCTCGACCTCTGGGCTTTGGAGAGAGCCGCCGAAGTCGGACGGCGCGTCCTCAAGGCCTATGAAGACTATGAATACCACATCGTTTTTCATTCCGTATACAATTTTTTCACCGTCGATCTCAGCGCCTTCTACCTGGATGTCCTCAAGGACAGGTTGTACTGCTCGGCCAGAAAATCGGTGCTGCGCCGCTCGGGCCAGACGGTGCTTTTCGATATCCTCAGGGAGAGCTTGATCCTGATGGCGCCCATTCTTCCTTTCACCACGGATGAGGCCTGGGAGAGCCTGCCGCCCTTCGCCGGAAAGGAAGACTCCGTCCATCTCGAAACCTTCCCCTCTTTCGAGGAGCGTTGGCCGGCCGGGGATCTCGGCCGGGAAATGAACCGCTTGCTCATCCTTCGCGAAGCCGTCCTCAAAGAGCTCGAGAAAGCGCGCGAGGGGAAGCTCATCGGCAACTCCCTGGAAGCCCGGGTCCATCTGGCCGTTCCCGCTCCCGACCGGGAGCTTGTCAGGAAGTACGAAGAGGATCTCAGTGCCCTCTTCATCGTTTCCGCCGTGACCATCGAACCCGGCGCCGCCGAGAGGCTCGGCGTCCGCGTCTCCCGGGCGGAAGGCGACAAGTGCCAGAGGTGTTGGAACTATTCTCCCGCCGTCGGCCGGAGCCGTGATTTCCCAGAGCTCTGCCCGCGTTGCGAGGCGGTGGTTCGCGAGATGACATGAGGAAGAACGGCTCCTTTCTCGTCGTTGTTTCCGTCCTCGTCCTTCTCGACCAGATCAGCAAATGGATGGTGGCGCGGTATCTTCCGCTTTATGCCAGCCGGACCGTTATTCCGGGCGTTTTCAATCTCACTCATATCCATAACAAGGGGGCCATCTTCGGTTTCTTCTCGCAGAGCGGAAGCCGGACCGTCTTACTCGCCTTGACGGCGGCCTCATTTCTCGCCCTGGGCTTGGTGGTCTATTATTTCTTTAAGACCCCGGCCGCTGACCGCGGCCTCAAGCTGGCGCTCTCGCTGATCACGGCCGGCGCGCTGGGCAATCAAATCGACCGGGTCGCCCGGGGCTACGTGATCGATTTTCTCGATTTCCATATCAAGAACCGGCACTGGCCGTTCTTCAATATCGCCGATTCCGCCATCACCATCGGCGCCATCTCGCTTCTCATCCTTCTCCTCGTGAGGAAACCAACATGTTCCCCATCCTCTTCCGAATCGGTCCCCTGACCGTTCACACCTACGGCTTCCTGGTCGCTCTGGGAGTCGCTCTCGGCCTCTGGTTTGTCTTTGTTCAGGCCAGGAAACAGGGACTCGAAGCTCCCCGGATCGTCGATGCCGGTTTTTACATCATCCTCATCTCTCTCGTCGGCGCCAAGTTGATCCTTCTTTTCGGGAACATCGGCTATTATCTCCGCTATCCGGGCGAGCTCCTGAGCCTGGCCCGCTCCGGGGGCGTTTTCCAGGGGGGGCTCGCTTTCGGGGTGATTTTTGCCCTTTTCTATTTCCGGCGGCACCATCTGCCGACCTGGAAAGTGGCCGACTTGGCGGGCCCGGCCCTGGCCCTGGGGCACGGATTCGGACGGATCGGCTGCTTCATGGCCGGCTGCTGCTTCGGCCGGGCTTGCGAGGGCCCGCTGGGAGTCGTCTTCACGAGCCAATACGCGCATGACCTCACCGGGATCCCGGTCGGACGTCCGATCTATCCGGTCCAACTTTTCGAGTCCGGGCTCAATTTTCTCAATTTCCTGGTGCTCTTCCTGATCCTCAGGCGCCGGACCTTCGACGGCCAGGTTTTCTCCTTTTACATCATGAACTACTCCGTCATCCGCTATTTCACCGAGTTTTTCCGGGGCGATCATCCCGACAGCGTTTTCCTCATCCGGGGAAGCTCGCCCTTCCTCAGCCTGACTCTTCCCCAGCTTTTCTGCCTTCTCGGCCTCGGGGCCGGTCTCTTCCTTCATTTCCGGCTGAAGAGAAAACGGCGTGCTTGAGAAGAAATTCCATATCACCGCTTCCTCCGGATTCGGGCAGCGGCTGGACGTTTTCTTGGCCTCCCGTCTCAGCGAACTGACCCGGTCACAGATCCAGAACCTCATCGCCGACCAGAAGGTCCGCCTGAACGGCACCTGGACGAGACCCTCGCATAAACTGGGAGTCGGGGACGTCGTCCAGATCGATCTCCAGGACCTTCAGCGGAAAAGCGCCCTCCTTGCCCAGGAGATTCCCCTGGACGTGATTTACTCCGATGAGCACATCATCGTCCTCAACAAATCCGCCGGGCTGGTCGTCCATCCCGGGGCCGGGATCGTCGACGGGACCCTCGTCAATGCCCTCATCCATCATTTCCCCGGCATCGAGAGGATCGGTCATCCCGAGAGGCCGGGGA
Source organism: Candidatus Aminicenantota bacterium (assembly GCA_016934895.1). Lineage (GTDB taxonomy): Bacteria > Acidobacteriota > Aminicenantia > Aminicenantales > UBA8522 > UBA8522. The sequence goes on along the minus strand of JAFGRZ010000244.1, from coordinate 167 downwards.
TCGTCCACCGGCTGGACAAAGAAACCTCGGGGATTATGGTGGTGGCTCGAAGCGCCCGGGCCTACACGGAGCTCAAGCGCCAGTTCAAAGAGAGAGAGGTCGAAAAAGTCTACCTGGGAGTGGTCTGGGGGCGGATCCAGATCGAAGAAGGGAGGATCGACTGGGCG
>JAFGRZ010000243.1 GCA_016934895.1 Candidatus Aminicenantota bacterium | reverse complement strand
CATCGATCCCGGCGACGAGGTCGTCTTCATGATGCCCAATTACATGCAGATGTGGGGCCTGGTTCGGGGTTTCGGAGCGGTCCTCAAGCCTTTTTGGCTCAAAGAGGAACTGGACTGGGCTCCCGATCTTGATGAATTCAAAGCCCTCGTGACCGACAGGACAAAACTCATTATTGTCACCAATCCGAACAACCCGACCGGAGCCGTGCTGAGCGAGGAAGCCATGGCGGCCATCGTGGCCGGAGCGGACCGCGTCGGCGCCTGGATCATCGCCGACGAGGTCTATCAAGGAGCGGAACGTGAAGGTCCCGTGTCCCCGAGTTTCTGGGGAAAGACCGAGCGCGCCGTCATCGTCAACGGCCTGTCCAAGGCCTACGGCCTTCCGGGTGTCCGGATCGGCTGGATCGCCGGTCCGCGGGATTTCATTCAAAAAACCTGGCCCTATCACGATTACACCACCATCTCGCCGAGTATCCTGAGCGACCGCATCGCCCGGAGCGCCCTCTCCCCCGGCAACCGGGACAGGATCCTGGAGAGGACCCGCGCCATTCTGCGGAGGAATTATCCCCTGATCGATTCCTGGCTGAAGCGGCAACCGGATCTCTTTTCCTGTGTACCGCCGCGGGCCGGAGCGATCGCCTACGCCCGCTATCATCACGAGATCAACTCGACCGAGCTTGTCAACCGGCTCATCCGGGAGAAAAGCACGCTGATCGTGCCCGGCGACCACTTCGCGATGGACGGCTATCTCCGTTTTGGATTTGGGTCCGAGCCGGAGTCCCTAGAACGCGGCCTTTCGCGCGTCGAAGGACTTTTCGCCGAGCTCAGGTCCGGCAGCCGCTAGTTTTCTCGTTTTCAGGGCTGCCCGCGTCCCCCCTTCCCGTGCCCCATTTTGTCAAGGGCTTTCCGGACGGCTCCTCAGAGACACGACACTTCCGGTCGGGAGCCTGAGCAGAAACATGTCTTCTGATCGGGACCAGCCGGCGGGTTGTCGCCTAGAATCCCGGCCAGAAGCTGAACTGGAAATACCAGCCCTTTTCCTGGCGTTCAAAAGGTTTGACATAGTTGACGCCCACGACCAGATAACCGAAGAGGTTGACTCTCAAACCGACGCCGGCGCTGGAGATCGGCTTGCGCTCGCCTCCCAAAAAATTGGGCAGGTTGTTCTTGCCCGAGCTCCAGGCGACGCCCCAATCATAGAAGAGAATCATGTCGATCGGGAACGCGCCGTAATAGCCTTTGCCCAGGCCCAGGACTCCCAGCAGCGGAAAACGGAGCTCGGCGTTGGCGATCAGCATCTTGGAGCCGAAGAGGCGACTTTGATCGAATCCCTGCCCGTCGGTGTATTCGTTGCTGCCGTAGGAATAATAGTCGTAGCCGCGGACGAGGCTTTCATAGCCGATATAGAGCGGATACATCCGTTCGTCCTCGGCGTCTCTCCCGTAGCGGCCGTAGTGAAGCGCCCGGAAAGCGAGCGTAAACGGCCGGACAGGCATGAAATAACGCCGGTAATCGGCCATGATCGAGTACATGTTGAAGGAACCAAAGGTGGGGGTCGCTTCAAGGATATAGCTCTGACCCAAAATCGGGCTGGTCGCTCCGAAAAGCGAGCTGTCGTAGACGAGCGCAAAGGTTGTGTAGATATAGTTGATGCTTTCCGCCGAGGGAAGCTTCTCGATATCGCGATAGACGAGGTTTCCGTCATAGGCCGAGTAGGCCTGGGTGACGATCTCCGTGTCGAAGTCGATGTATTGATAGCCGGCGTACATCTCCACCCGCTGGACCTGGCTGAACGGATAGGCCAGATAGCCGCCGATTTGATAATTAAACTGCCAGTACAACAACTCTTTCTCGATATACAGCTGATTTTCCGGATCGTAAGAGATCCCATATCCCCCGTACACATAGGGAATGCGGCCGGCCACCGCGCCCCAGTTGAGACGGCTGCGCGCGTTCTGGTAGCTGACGATCCCGGTGAAGTCCTTCAGACGGCTCGAGGTCTGGGCGATGGTCGCAAGCGAGTGGTAGCCGAGCATGTCGGTCCAGTAGAGACCGACTCCGCCGCCCGTGTAGGTTCCAAAGCGATCGATGCCGACGCCGATCTGAGGCGGAGCGACGTAATCGAGGGTGAGCTTGGGCTTATAGGAGGACTCCGGGAATTCCACCTGCTCGGGCAGGCCGAAAAGCGGGTTTCTCAGCAGGCCGAGCAGGGCTCCCCCGGGCTGCTCGCGCGGCGGAAGGACGGAGAGCAGCTTTCCCCCGAAAGTCGCGATGTCGGCGCTTCCCTTCAAGGAGGCCGACGCTTCCATTACGTAAACCGTATAATAGCCGTCGTCATAGCATGAATACGACAGGGCGCCCGTTTCCTGAGCGATCGAGATGGCCGGGCTCAGGTCCGTGATGCCGCTGATTCCTGTGTAGAGGTTGGTTATCTGAAAGATCTCTTTGGAGGCCAAGTCGATCCGATAAATGTCCGTCTTTCCGCTTTGGTCCGAGAGGAAGACAACGCTCCGGCTGTCCTTCGTCCACTGAGGGTTGGTGTTCTTGGCGGCCGAAAAAGCGGGGATGCGCTCGATTTTGCCGGTGAGAGGATCGATGAGGGCCAACTCGTAATCGCCCATGCTCAATAAGGTCAGATCGGTGGTGAAACGGTCGGTGACAAAAGCGATCGTCCGGCCGTCGGGCGACCAGCTCGGATGCAGATCGGCGAAGAAATCATCGGTGAACGATTTCAGATCTTTCGTCTCCAGATTGTAAAGAAAGAGGTCCGACTTCCCGCCGGTCAGGGCAGAAAAAACGATGAACCGTCCATCCGGCGACCAGGTCGGGCTGTAGATCTCGTCCAGGCTTTTGAACTCGATCTCGTCGCTGATCTTTTTTTTGTCCACATCGTAGAAGCTCAGGATGGGTTCCCCTTCCGCGATGGCGCCGAAGACGAACGTCTTTCCTGTGGGATCCCAGGCGCCGGCCGAATGAATGAATTGGAGGCTTTCGAATTCGGGATCGACGGCCGTTTCGGTGATCTTGTCGATGATTTTGCCTGTCCGGGCATCGGCCAGGTAAAGGTCGATGGAGAAGAGGTCGCGGGTGGACAGGAACATGATGTGCCGGCCGTCGGGACTGATGACCGGCGAGATGTTGTACGGATTTTTCTCTTCCCCCTTGAGAAGCACGCGGCTGTTGGGTTCGGAGAGCTGTGTTTTTTCAAGGACCGGCTGGAAGGCCTGATCATAGGCCTCATGCCAGTCCTTGGTCAGCTGTTCATAGGAGATTCCCAGGATCTTGGTGAGCACGGCTTCCATATCGCCGCCCCGTCCGATGCTCTTCATCAGGCGGGAGATCGTCTCGTCTCCCCATCGTCCCGTGAGATAAGCCAGGAGGGCCTGCCCGTAGCGGTAGGGAAAATATTTATAAGGATTGTTCAGTTTCTTCAGGGCCGGAAGAAAATCGCGGCGGCTGGCGTCTCTCATCCACATGGCGGTGTGGGGGTCGACCGATCCGATCGACAGGTATTCGGCCATTCCTTCGACAAACCACAGGGGGACCTGGGCGAGGCCCATACCCATCTGTCCCCCGCTGCCCGGACCGCCGGGCGACGTCATATCATACTGAAAGGCGTGGACGAGCTCATGGCCGATGACGTGGTCGGTCTCGGCCGGCGACGTTCCGACGGGAAGGATGATCCGCCGTTTGAAGGATTCCGTGACACCGCCCGTTCCCTCGCCGATCAGCCCGGTCAACGCCGTGGTCTGCTGGAAATGGGGGCTGGCCGCATAGAGGATCAATGGCTGCCGGCCGCGGAGCTCATGATTGAGCATCCGAGAGTAACGCGAGTACCAGCGCTCCGCCATGCGGGCCGACTCCTGGGCCACCTCACGGAACTCCGGATAAAAATAGACGTCGAAATGCTGCGTTTTGATGATTTGAAATTCGAACTTCTGATACTGGACCTTGTTACGGCCGAAATATTGGGCCGAAAGCGATGGGCTCAGGAACGCCCCTATCCAGACGGCCATCAGGATCACCACGCTGGATCTTATCGTCTTGGGCATCGCACCCTCCTTTGGACGGATCATCGATCAGCCTCTTTTCTCAATCCATTTAATTATATTTAACATATATATTTTATCAAAATAGTAAAACAAAAGCGAGAGGCATCGAATCTCATCGTCTGTCGTTGAGTCTCATTTTCATCTTAGCATAATTTTAAGATCATTTTGAAAGCAAATTTCATGCCAGATTCACCCGGCCTGATCCCCTGAGAAAAAAACATCCCGGGCCCGTTCAAATATGGGATTGTCCCTCGGCGAGGACATTTGTCGTCTTCTCCCCCGCCCCGGGGCGTCCATGCCGGGCTATCCGGTCATTTATCGAGGCGGTTGAACCAGACGATGTCCGACAGCGGCTTGCGGTTTCTTTCGCGAGGCTTTCTTTCGGTGTAACCCATGGCCATCAAGCAGATCATCTTGTAGCGGCGGGGGATCCGGAAAAATTTCCGGGCCTTCCGTCCGTTGAACCAACCGATCCAGCATGTGCCCAGCCCGAGCTCCTCCGCCTGCAGGGCCAGGTGCCCGCCGGCGATTCCAACGTCAATGAGATAATAAGAGACACTCTGGATCTGTTTGCCGATGCGGTTGGCGAGAAGATCCGGCCGGCCGAGGATGAGGATGATGACCGGCGCTTTGGCGGCGAAGCGGGAAAAACGGTAAATCCCGGAAAAGGCGGCGGACGAGAAACGTTCCTTGATGTCCGGATCATCGATGACCAAGAAACGCCAGGGTTGGACATTCTCGGCCGAGGGAGCCAGGCGGGCGGCTTCCAGACAGGCGATGATCTTTTCCCTTTCCACAGGCCTGTCCAGATACCGACGGACGCTCCGGCGCCTCCGGACGAGATCCAAGAAGGGCGTCTCCGGTATTGTTATGGGCATCATGGCTCGTTCATTAGCATAAAACGCGGCTCCTCCAAAAATCAAGCGGTTGGCAATTCCCTCGCCTTGAGCTAAAATGACCGGGATCATCCTAGAAAGGGAAACGGAGGCTCTCATGATCAAGAAAGCGCTTCTTGGAATCGCCGCCGTGCTTTTTCTCGTTTCGGCCGTTTCTTCATCTCCTCCCGGCCGTTTCGGAGCCGGCCTGATGTTTTTCGACCCATCGGGCCTGTCGGCCAAGGCCTGGATGAGCGGCTCCAGGGCGGTCGCCGGCGGTCTCGGGTGGTCGGCCGAAAAGAATCACTATCTCCACCTCCACGCCGATTTCATTTTCACCACCGTCCGCCTGGCCTCTGACCGAAACCTCAACCTCGATTTTTACCTGGGCGTCGGCGGCAAGATCATCTTCCGTGATACCGACAACGCCTGGTTCCGGATTCCTCTGGGAATCGATTTCCTCCTCAACCGGTCACCGCTCAATATCTTTTTCGAGGTCGTTCCTTCCTTCAATTTCTCAAGGCTCAAGCTTCTGGGAGCCGTCGGCTTCCGCTATGTCTTCAGCGATTAAAGCAGTTGCCGGCCGGCCGAATTTCTGATATAGTCGGGTGAATCCCTGCGGAGTCCAGCGAACACGTGAGAGAAAAGGAGAAAAAGACGATGAAACGAATCATCTCATTGGCGCTTTCATTAGGCTTTATTCTGGCGGGATTGATATCCTGCAGCAAAGCGACGGCCCCCAAAGCCGGTTCAGCCAAGGCCGCGGACATGCTTTCCCTCCTCCCGGTCGATTCACAGGGAGCGGTCGTCGTCGATGTCCACCGGATCATGCAGATCGAATCCGTCAAGAAATCGATCGCCGAGAACGAGAACAAGGCCAAGTACGATGAATTCGTCCAGATGACCGGGATCGACCCGGAACAAGATATTTTCTTTTTCGTCGGAGCCATGACCGGGCCAATTGAACAAAAACATCAGGATGGGGCCGGCTTGGTGAACCTGAAATACGATCGGGACAAGGTCCTGGCCCTGGTCCAAAAGGAGGGCGGCCAGCTGTCTCAAGATGAGTACAACGGTTTGACAATTTATCAGACGGCCGCCGGCGAGGACAAGAAACCCATGAGCTTCGTTTTTCTGGATGAGTCCAATATTCTCCTGGGCACGGCCGCGGCCGTCCGGAAGGTCATAGACGTCAACCAAAAAAAGGCCGATAATATCTGGAAGAACGAAGATATGGCTCCCCTGCTCAAAGGGATGAACTCCGCGGCCATGCTCTGGGCGGGATTCGCGGTTCCTCCGGAGATGATGAAAGAGGCGTCTTCCCAGAATCCAATGCTGGGCGCTTTTTCCGATATCCGTTCCGTCATTCTGGCCTTCGACTACAGCCATGGAAACCTCCTCGCCGAGATCACGGCGATGAGCCCGGATCCGGAAAAGAACAAGCAGATGGGCGACGCCCTGAACGGATTCAAGGTTCTTGGGGCCGGAGCCGCCGCCCAGGAACCGCTCTTCGGCGAGCTCTTGAACAAGATCGAGATCAGCTCGACCGCCGCCCAGGTCAAGATCGCCGCCAACCTTCCCGAGGAATTGATCAAGAGTCTTGGCGAGAAAATGAAGCCGAAGAAGCCCGAGACCGAGCCGGAAGAACCGGACAACTAATCGTCCAGAATATAGTCTTTCTTCATAAACACAAGACAGGCCAGCGCGAGGAGCGCGGCTGTGATGAGGAACAGCATCAGGAGCGCGATGGGCCGCGCGGTCGGCTCGAGGCGAAAAGTCAGGATGGAAAATCGCCCCGACGAGGTCGCCGGCAGGAATGACTTCAGGTAGTGAGCGATCGCCAGCCGCTGCGTCGAGCCGGGAAAATACTGGATGACGTTCTCCCAGCCGAAGCAGAACAGCAGCCCGAAGAAAATCGAACGTTTCAAAAAACTTCCCAGGAAGGTGAACAGGGCCCCATAGGCCATCGCGGCCAGGATGAGGACTCCCAGATAAAGGCCGAACGTCCGGTATACCGCGGCGTCGAGAAGTCGGTCGAGGTTGAGAACGAGGAAGGAGAGCACCAGGCCGAGAGTCACCATCGCCGTTACGACAGCCGTATAGGCGGCATACTTGCCCAGCACGACGGCCGCCTTGGGGATGGGCCGGGTGATGAGGTAGGGTAAGGTCTTCCCCTCCACTTCCTCCGAACAGACCGAAGTCCCGTAGAATAACGCCAGGATGAGGACGATCAACTGAAGGTAAAAAAGCATGATCAGGTTGCTGAAGAGATAGCCGTTCCCGCTTCCCGTTCTGCCGGAAAAAATCTGGTTGAATTTGATGACCAGAGAGACGGCGACGGGCAGGAAGGTCAACAGGAAGAAGAACCGCGTCCTCCGGGCTTTTCTCCCCTGGGGGAAAAAGACCGCGAACACGCGGCCGACCGCCCCCAGGAACGATCGGATATCGACGGAAGGACGATGGATCATGCTATTTCCCCACGAGATAATCGAAGACGGCCTGGAGATTATCGTCCGGCGAAGTGATCTCCTCGACCGGCATATCGGTTTTGACGAGAAGGCTCAGAAGGCGGCTGAAAAACTGATCCCGGTTTCTTGTCTCGATCAGAAGCGACCTCGCATCCGGGCCGAAATGCATTTTCAATACGTCGACCCCCTCCAAAAGCCGGGCGGCCAAGGCCCTCGGGTCGGCGCACTTGACGGCGACCATATGGGGATGCGTCTCGATGAGGTCCCGGATGTAGTGGATATCTCCCCGGGCAAAGATCTTGCCCTGGTGAATGAGGATAATGTTGCTGGTGAGGGCCTCGATCTCGGGAAGGACGTGGCTGGAAACGATCACCGTCCGGCCTTCTTCCTGGTACGCCTTGATGAGTTGGATGAGCTTTCGTTTCCCGAGCGGGTCCAGGCCGCTCATCGGCTCGTCGAGGATGATGATCTCCGGATCATGGGCGATCGCCTGAGCGAACTTGAGCCGCTGTCTCAT